>NZ_JBEHZD010000252.1:0-10890 GCF_040240285.1 Streptomyces sp. HSW2009
GGGGGGGGGGCCCCCCCCCCGGGCCCCCCCGCCGCGGGGGCCGGGGGGGGGGGGGGGGGGGGGGGGGGGGGGGGGGGGGGGGGGGGGGGGGGCGGGGCGGGCCGGCGCCTGGGTGACTGCGCGGCGCGGCAGGGCGGTCAGGACGGTGGGCGGGCGGCGAACGGCTCCAGGCCGACGTGTTCGCTCGGCGGTCCGGTACGGGCCAGCCGGCGGGCGGCGGCCCGGTCGGCCGGGCGCGGCCCCGGCAGGGTGGCGCTGACGGCGTCCAACACCTCCGCGTAGTGCGTGCCGCGGTCCTCCAGGGCCAGCCGCAGGAGTTCGACGGCGGCCCGGTGGCCGCGCAGCAGCTTGTTGCCGGCGCGCGGGCAGCGGGCGGCGAACTCCAGGACCAGCGGCAGGTAGTCGGGCAGTTCGGCCGGGTCGGGTTCCCAGCCGGCGGCCCGGTAGACCTCGCGCAGCGCGGCCAGCGCGCCGCCGCGGCGCCGGGTGTCGCCGTCGGTGTAGTACGTCAGGTGCAGGGTGCGCCGATGGGTGCGGTCGAAGACGTCGGTGTAGTGGGCGGCGGCCTCAAGGACCGGGATCGGCGCGGCCCGCTCGCAGAACCGCAACAGTGGCCGGGCCGCCGGATGCCGCACCGTACGCAGCCGCTCGGCGATCAGCTCCAGCCGCCGCGGCCACTCCTGGTCCGGGTAGTAGAGCAGCAGCGAGGCGGCCTGGTGGACGGCGGGGGCGCTCATAGGGCGGCCCCGCCGCTGTCGGTGCAGGACGACCCACCGGGGCGTCGGAACCCGGCCGGCAGATAGGTGCAACACGCGTGCTGCGTACGGGAGTTGGTCGGGAGGGTGCGCGAAGCCCCGGCTGCCCCGGCGGCCCGGCTCGCCCTGCCCTCTCCGGCTGCCCCGGCAGCCCTGCCCGCCCGCTCGGGCCCTGCCTCCGCGGCCCGCCGCGGGCGTCGGCCGCGGCTCATGCGCCGGCCCCCGAACCCGCGGCCCGGCCGTCGGGGAACAGCCCGTCGGGGCGGCCACTGCCGTCCCAGTTGAGCAGGTTGACCCGGCCGCGCAGCGCCAGCCCGGCGTGCTCGGGCTCAGGCTCGGGCCCTGCGCCGGGCGTCGCATGGAAGGCGTCCGCCTCGTACATGCCGGGACCGCCCGCCCCCTCCAGGCTGCACCCGGTGTCCAGCGGGCTGCCGGGTTCGGCGGTGTAGCTGGTCGGGATGACGTACCGCTCGTCGTACTTGGCGAGCGCGAGCAGCCGGTACATCGCCTCGATGCTCGCCGCGTCCATGCCCACGCTCGCGGCGATGTCCGGATCGGGCTCCTCGCCGAGGTTGTGGTGGCGCATGTGGGCCCGCATCGCGCCCAGTGTGCGCAGCGAGGCGGCCACCGGCTCCGGGTCGCCGGCGGTGAACAGCTCGGCCAGGTAGGAGATCGGGATGCGCAGCGATTCGATGGCGCCGAACAGGTTGGCCGCGTCCTCGCCGTCGTGCCCGCTCTTGGACAGCGCGTCCACGATGGGCGACAGCGGCGGCACGTACCAGACCATCGGCATCGTGCGGTACTCCGGATGCAGCGGCAGCGCCACCCGGTACTCGCTGATCAGGGCGTGCACCGGGGAGCGGCGGGCGGCGCTGATCCAGTCGTGCGGGATGCCGGCCGCCTCGGCCGCCCGCACCACCTCCGGGTCGTTCGGGTCCAGGAAGCAGTCGAGTTGGGCCTCGTACAGGTCCTTCTCGTCGGGCGTCGCCGCCGCCTTGTCCACCCGGTCCGCGTCGTAGAGGATCACGCCCAGGTAGCGCAGCCGGCCCACGCACGTCTCGGAGCACACGGTCGGCTCGCCCGCCTCGATGCGCGGGTAGCAGAAGGTGCACTTCTCGGCCTTGCCCGAGGAGTGGTTGAAGTAGACCTTCTTGTACGGGCAGCCGCTGACGCACATCCGCCAGCCGCGGCAGCGGTCCTGGTCGACCAGGACGATGCCGTCCTCGATGCGCTTGTACATCGCGCCCGACGGGCACACCGCCACGCACGACGGGTTCAGGCAGTGCTCGCAGATGCGCGGCAGGTAGAACATGAACGCGTCCTGGTACTCCAGCCGCACCGTCTCGCTGATCCGCTCAAGCAGCGGGTCCTTCGCGGTGTGCTCGGGGCCGCCGCCGAGGTCGTCGTCCCAGTTGGGGCCGGCGCCGATGGACATCGGCCGGCCGTCGATCTGGGAGTGCGGCGGCGCGGTGGGCACGTCGTCGCCCAGCGGCGCGTCGGTCAGGTTGGCGTAGTCGTACGTCCACGGCTCGTAGTAGTCGTCCAGCGTCGGCAGCTCCGGGTTGGCGAAGATCCGGGAGAGCCGGCGCAGCCGGCCGCCGGAGCGCGGCACGAGCTTGCCGCGCTTCAGCTCCCAGCCGCCGCGCCAGGTGTCCTGGTCCTCGTACCGCCTCGGATAGCCCTGGCCCGGGCGGGTCTCGACGTTGTTGAACCAGACGTACTCGGTGCCCTGCCGGTTGGTCCACGTCTGCTTGCAGGTGACCGAGCAGGTGTGGCAGCCGATGCACTTGTCGAGGTTCATGACCATGGCGACCTGGGCCATCACGCGCCCGAAGGGCGCTTCGCGCGGGGGCATCAGTAGTCGACCTCCTGCGAGCGGCGGCGGATGACCGTGACCGCGTCGCGCTGGTTTCCGGTGGGGCCGTAGTAGTTGGGGGCGAAGGAGAGCTGGGCGTAGCCCCCGATGAGGTGGGTGGGTTTGATCAGCAGCCTGGTCAGCGCGTTGTGCACGCCGCCGCGCCGGCCGGTCGTCTCCGACTTGGGCACGTTCACCAGCCGTTCCTGCACGTGGTACATGAACACCGTGCCGGCCGGCATCCGGTGCGAGACGATCGCCCGGGCCACCACGACGCCGTTGGCGTTGACCGCCTCGATCCAGTCGTTGTCCGCGACCCCGATCGCCTCGGCGTCCTCCGGGCTCATCCAGATCACCGGCCCGCCCCGGGCCAGCGTCTGCATCAGCAGGTTCTCCTGGTACTCGGAGTGGATCGACCACTTCGAGTGCGGGGTGAGGTAGCGGACGGTCACCGAGCGCTCGGTGCCGGCGCCCTTGCGGGGGCGTTCGCCGAGTGCCGGCATGTTCAACGGCGGTTTGAAGACCGGCAGTTGTTCGCCGAACTCGACCATCCAGGAGTGGTCGAGGTAGAAGTGCTGGCGCCCGGTGAGGGTGTGCCAGGGCTTGCCGTGCTCGGTGTTGATGGTGAAGGGCGAGTAGCGCCGCTCGGCGCCCTCCTTGCCCGACCACTCGAAGCTCGCGCCGACCTGCACCGGCCTGGCCTGCGTGTCCGAGAAGACGATCCGCCGGTCGGCCACCGAGGCGGCGAGCTGGGACAGCTCCGAGCCGGCCCCCACCCGCTCGGCGAGTTGCTCGAAGCCCTCGGCCGCGAGCCGCCCGTTGGTGGTGCCGGACAGCGCGAGGATCGCCTCGCACATCTTGACATCGGTGTCGAGGAGTGGCCGGCCGCGTGCCGCGCCCGCGGTCGCGGTGCCGCAGCGCTGGGCCAGCCAACGGGCCTCGGGCTCCGGGCGCACCGTGACGCCCTTGACGACGATGCCCAGCTCCTCGGCGAGCGGCCCGAAGGCGGCCATCTTGTCGCCGATCGCCGTGTAGTCCCGCTCGACCACGGTGATCTGCGGCATCGTCTCGCCCTCGGGCGGCGCCTCGCCGGGCGTGTCGTGCTGGAGCGCGGTGGCCACCAGGTCGTACCGGGTGTCCAGGTGCCCCTTGGCCAACTCGCTCAACCTGCGGGCGATGCCGTGGAAGATGTCGAAGTCCGTACGGGCCTGCCAGGGCGGGTTGATGGCCGGCGAGAACGCGTGCACGTACGGGTGCATGTCGGTGCTCGACAGGTCGTGCTTCTCGTACCAGGTCGCCGCCGGCAGCACCAGGTCGGCGAAGAGCGTGGTGGAGGTCATCCGGAAGTCGAGCGCGAGGAGCAGGTCGAGCTTGCCGCGCGGCCCCTCCTCGCGCCAGGTGACCTCGCTCGGCCTGGACCCCGGCGGGGCTTCGTCGGCGTCCGCGTTGTCGTCGGCGCCCAGCAGGTGGCGCAGGAAGTACTCGTTGCCCTTGGCGGAGGAGCCGATCAGGTTGGCCCGCCACACCGTCAGCACCCGCGGCCAGTTCTCCGGCGCGTCCGGGTCCTGGCAGGCGTAGCCGAGCCGGCCGGCCGCGATCTCCTCGGCCGCCCAGTCCGCCGGGTTGCGCCCGGAGGCGCGGGCCGCCTCGCCCAGCTCCAGCGGGTTGCCGGCGAACGTCGGGTAGGAGGGCATCCAGCCGCGCCGCGCCGACTCGGCCACCAGGTCAGCGGTGTGCCGCCCGGCGAACAGGCCCTGCCCGGTGGGCGAGGCCAGCGCATCGGCCGGCGCGCTCTCGTACCGCCACTGGTCGGTGTGCACGTACCAGTACGGGGTGCCGGCCATCTGCCGCGAGGGGCGCGTCCAGTCGGCGGCGGTGGCCATCTGCTGCCAGCCGGCGTACGGGCGGACCTTCTCCTGCCCCACGTAGTGCGCCCAGCCGCCGCCGTTGACGCCCTGGCAGCCGGTGAGCAGCAGCAGCGACAGGAACGAGCGGTAGATGGTGTCGGAGTGGAACCAGTGGTTGGTGCCAGCGCCCATCACGATCATGGACCGGCCGCGGGTCTGCTCCGCGGTGCGGGCGAACTCCCGCGCGGTGCGGATCGCCGCCTGCGCCGGCACCGAGGTGATCGTCTCCTGCCAGGCCGGCGTGCACGGCACCGAGGCGTCCTCGTACGACAGCGGCCACTGGCCCACCTGGTCGCCGCGGCGCACCCCGTAGCGGGCCAGCAGCAGATCGAAGACGGTGGTCACCAGGCGGTCGCCGATCCGGCGGGTGGGCACCGAGCGGTGCAGCGAGCCGGCCTCCTCGGCGTCGAAGCGGGGCAGCACCACCTTGGCCAGCGGCGCCGAACCGTCCTCCCGGTGGAAGGTCAGCAGCGGGTCGACCGCGCCCAGGTCCAGGTTCCAGCGGCCCTCGCCGCCCTTGCCCCAGCGGTCGCCCAGCGTGCCCGGCGGCACCACCACCTCGTCGGTCGCCGCGTCCACCAGCACCGGCTTGTAGCGGCCGGTGCCCGGCGCGTCGCCCGCGTCCCGGCCCAGGTCGGCCGCGGTGAGGAAGGTGCCGGGCGTGTAGCCGTCGGTGCCGTGCGGGGCCAGCTCCACCAGGAACGGCAGGTCGGTGTAGCGCTTGCCGTAGTCGAGGAAGTACGGGACCTGCCGCTGCACGAAGAACTCGGTGAGGATCACGTGCCCCATGGCCATCGCCAGCGCGCCGTCGGTCCCTGGATGCGGGTGCAGCCACTCGTCGGCGAACTTGGTGGCGTCCGCGTAGTCGGGCGAGACCACCACGACCTTCTGGCCGCGGTAGCGGGCCTCGGTCATGAAGTGCGCGTCCGGAGTGCGGGTGACCGGGACGTTGGAGCCCCACAGCATCAGGTACGCCGCGTCCCACCAGTCGCCGGACTCCGGTACGTCCGTCTGGTCGCCGAACACCTGCGGCGAGGCCACCGGCAGGTCCGCGTACCAGTCGTAGAAGGACAGCATCGGCGCGCCGATCAGCGCGTGGAAGCGGGCGCCGACCGCGTGCGAGGCCATCGACATCGCGGGGATCGGCGAGAAGCCGGCGATCCGGTCCGGGCCGTGCTCGCGCAGGGTGTGCACATGGGCCGCGGCGGCGATCTCCAGCGCCTCCTCCCAGCCGATCCGCACCAGGCCGCCCTTGCCGCGGGCCGCCTGGTAGCGGCGCCGCTTGACGGGGTCGCCGGTGATCTCGGCCCAGGCGGCCACCGGGTCGCCCAGCCGCTGCCTGGCCTCCCGGTACAGCTCCACCCGCACGCCGCGGGCGGGCGGGTAGCGGACCCGGGTGGGCGAGTAGGTGTACCAGGAAAAAGAAGCGCCGCGCGGACATCCGCGCGGCTCGTACTCGGGCCGGTCAGGGCCGGTGGTGGGATAGTCCGTCGCCTGGGTCTCCCAGGTGATCAGGCCGTCCTTGACGTAGACCTTCCAGGAGCACGAGCCCGTGCAGTTGACCCCGTGGGTGGAGCGCACCACCTTGTCGTGGGCCCAACGGTCCCGGTAGGGGGAATCGTTGACGCTCTGGTCCGTGCGGTACACCGCACGGGAATCGGGGCTGACCGGAGCCTTGTGCAGCATCCGCCCCATGCCCAACAGGGCGCGCTCGGCGGCGTCCGCCGACCGCCCGACACGTAACCCGAACCTGTCCGAGGCCACCAGGGGCCCCCTCTCCGCCGCATGCCGAATTGCTCAGCGCAGCCTGACCCAGGCCAGGGGCAAGCGGAAGCGGCCGACACGCTTCTTGACGGGACCGGACACAGTGCTTTGCACACCGTTTAAAGCTGATTTTGGCCGGAACCGAGCGAGCTCAGCGCAGTCGGCGGCCTACGTCGCGTGAACCTCCGGGTAACGCCCGTCATGGCCGCCGTGACCAGCAGCCACGCCCCGCCCGCGACCCAGCCCATGACCTCGCCGACGGTGCGCAGGCCAGCCACGTCGCCGGCCTCGGCGAGGGTGTGACTGGCCACCGCGTACATGCCGAGGGGGAAGACGATGCACCACTGTGTCGGCTCGTACCGGAGCGGCACCCGGTGCCTGAGGTGGCGCCAGTATCCGGCCCAGAGCAGCACCGGGAAGAGCAGCGTCGCCCAGCCCCAGAGCACCAGCAAGGTCGCCACCAGGGCCCGGTGCGGCCCCGTCGACCAGCCGAGTTGCACCACCTGCGCGCCGGCCAGAATGGTGATCGCGCAGGCACCCATGGCCACCCAGTACGCGGGCGTCAGCCCCTGCGGTGGCACCGGGTGCCGCCGCAACCGCCAGCCGATGACGCCCAGCACCGCCCCGTACAGGCAGCCGCCGGCCACCCAGACCGCGAGCAGCAGCCCGGCCGCCGCCTCGCCGTGCCACAGCGCGGACCCGGCCACCACGGTGGACTGGAGGCCGACCGCGCACAGGAACCAGGTGCCGTCGGCCAGCCCCAGCGCGCCGGGCGAGCGCCGCAGCGTGCCCGGCACCCACAGCGCGAGCCGCGCCCAGGCGACCATCGCGACCAGGCACAACACCAGGGCGGCGGCCCGCACTCCCTCGATGGCGAGCCGCGCGGCGAGCACCTCGGCACCGGCCACGAAGGTGAAGAAGCCGAAGACCTTGGCCGGCGCGGCCACGTCCGCCAGGAGCTGCGGTCGATGGGCCGCGGCCCGCCAGGCCAGGGCCGCGGCGAGGACGACGAACCAGGCCACGCCCAGTCCGAAGAGCGCCCAGGAGAGCCGTCCCGCGCCGTCGATTCCGAGCGCCCGGGAGACGATGCCGGTCGCCATCACCGGGGCGAAGCAGGCCGGTGGCAAGGCGCGCACCCGGTCCCCGAACCCCCACGTCCATGTCATGAACGCAGCGTGCCATCGACCGCGCCCGGCTCGACCCCACCGGTACGCCTGCGTCCCCGTTGTCCCACGGGGAACCGGCCATGCGGAGCCGTGATTCCGGGCCCGGAGGAGATGGCCGATGCTTTACCGCCACGTGGGCAACGCTATGCCGATCGCGGGGAGTTGCCGCCGGTCGGCCTATCACCCGAACGCCGCGCAACCGGCGCACGCGGGCGCGCGGGGCGTACGGGGAAGGGCCGGACGACGCCGGTGGCACCGGGGTCTCAGGGGGGCGCGCAAGGCTGCGGCGGGCTGCTCGGCCGGTGCGGATACGGGCCGTGGGCCGGGGATGGGGGGGGGGGGGCCGGGCCGGATGCGCCCCCGGGGCGGGCGGCGTTCCCGGGCGGGGAGCGGTTGCTTCCGGACGCGGTGGGAAGGGGGGCCCTGCGGGGTGGGGTTGTGCCAGCGGACGGCGGCGTGCGAGCCCCGCGGGCACGTGTGGGGAGACCCGCCCGGGGCGGGGTGGGGGAGCCCGGCCCGGAGCGGATGGGGAGCCCCGTTCGGCGTGGCTGGGCCCGCCGTTGGGCGGCGGGTGTGACGCCCCGCGGGCCTGGGCCGCACGACCGCGCCGAGCCTGCTAGCTTCTACATCGTTGTAGAGGTTTTCCGTTGCCGCTACGAAGGCGCCGTCCGGCAGCCGTGCGATGACATGAGGAGAAGTTACCGATGGCCCTGTGGGACAAGCTCAAGGAATCCGCGTCCTCGATGCAGACCCAGCTCATGGCGAAGAAGAACGAGCTGAAGAGCGGCGCGTTCCGGGACGCCAGCATGGCGATGTGTGCGCTGGTGGCCGCCGCGGACGGCTCCGTCGACCCCGCCGAACGGCAGCGCGTCGCCTCGCTGATCGCCACCAACGACGTGCTCCAGAACTTCCCCGCCGACGACCTCCAGCGCCGCTTCAACGAGTACGTCGACAAGCTCACCGCGGACTTCGCGCTCGGCAAGGTGTCCGTGGTCCAGGACATCGGCAAGGTCAAGAAGAAGCCGGTGGAGGCGCGCGCCGTCATCCAGATCGGCATCGTCATCGGCGGCGCCGACGGCAACTTCGACCCGACCGAGCAGGCCGTGGTCCGCGAGGTCTGCTACGCGCTCGACATCGCGCCGACCGAGTTCGACCTCTAGGCCGGCGGGTCACTGACCGGCCCGCCCCTCGGACGGGCGGGCCGCACGGGTGCGCGGGGGCGGTGACCGGAGGGGACGCCGGCGCGCCGCCAGGCCCCGCCCGCGCACCTCATCGCGGGGGGGGCGTCGGACCGTTCCGACGTCCCCACCGCGATATCCCCCTCCGATCCGCACGCGCTGAGCCGCGGGCGGTCGAGGTCTTGGCGTCCGCCGGTTGCGGTCCGGGCGCCCCGCCGCGGGCCCGGACCGCACTCGACTGCCTGCGTCGCGGACTAACTGCCTGCGTCGCGGACTAGTAGATGCCCGGCGCGAACTTCGCCGCCACGTCCCGCGGGTAGTCCTTGAAGCCGCCGAAGCTCCGCTCCACCTGCGCCTTCTCCTGCGCGTTCGGGTAGCGGTTGGTGCAGGTGGTGCCGGCCGAAGCGCCGGACATCAGGCTGGTGCACGGGCCGGGCTTCACGTCGGGCAGGCCGAGGATGTGGCCGAGCTCGTGCGAGGAGATGCGGATGGTGTTGTGGCCCTGGTTGACGGCCTGGCGGCCTATCCACACCCGGCCGTTGCCGAGCGAGGTCGGTTGGGCCCGCGGCCAGCCGTTGTCGGCGACCACGATGATGTTCGCCCGCTGGCCCGGCTGCACGGCCTTGAGCTGCACGTTCTTCACGCTGGTGTTCCAGGCTTCGGCGCCCTGGTTCACCGCGTCCTTGAACTCGGCGGCACCGCTGGCGTCATAGGTGACCACCCGGGCGGCGGTCCGCTCGGCCTGCGCGTCGGCGGAGCCGGTCGCGGACGCGGTCTGCACACCCGTACCGACCAGCAGGCCCGTGGTGCAGAGCGCGAGCGATGCGCGAAGGATCTTCCGGGAATTCATACGCTTCTCCACTCGATGGATGGACTTGTCGGCGGTGCGCGCCAGCACGGCGGGGGCCGGCCGGTGTCGTGCCGTACGCCGTGCTGACCGCGGTCCCGACGGAGGCGCGCTGGGCGCCGCCGAGTTGACCGTGCGCGCCGCCCGCAGGACCGGCGCGCGGGCCGCGGCGCCCGCTGCGTACGAGCACCGCGGATGCCGGGGCCCCGGGGCAGGCGTGCGTACGGGCGGACCGCGAACGGCACACCGGCGGGGCCGTACGAGGTGCGGGAGCTGAAGAGCCGATGAGAGCTGTGCGAGCTTGTGAGAGCCGCCCGGGTCCCGTGGGGTGGGGTGGGGGTAGGGAGGGGCCGGGCAGGAGCGGTGGGGGCCCGGGCTCCACGGGTGGCAGCCGAGAGTGACGGTACCGTTCCGCACCGGCTGCGTGGAGATAGCAATTATCTATAACACGGTGACCTGAGGAGGCCCGTCGGCCCGCCGGCCGGGCACGGCCGGCATCCCACAACTCGCCCCCGTGCCTGACTAGTTATCGCTCTAGGGGAAGCCGTGAAGAACGTGAAGAATCCTCGACCGGCGCGCCATTCGACATGCGCTCCGTGCGGCATCAGATGCGGCATCAGATGAGGAGAAACCCTTGCGATCGATCACGTTGGGTGTGGCTCTCGGTGTGGCGGCGTTGACCCTGGCGGCGGGGGCGAGCGGGCCGGCCGCCGCCGAACCCGCGGCTGGCGGTAAGGCTCTGACCTGGACCTTCCTCGCGGACGGCCCGGGTGGCACGGTACAGGTGGGCGGCGGCCCGCTGGCCGACCCGTACCAGGGTGACACCTCGACCAGCACGGCGCTTCCGGTGCTCTGCCTGAAGGTGGACGGCAGCCCGGTGCCCGCCGGGCTCACCCCGGACTTCTACGCGGGATGGTCCCGCGGGCACGTCGCGGTCAGCAATCCGGTC
This sequence comes from Streptomyces sp. HSW2009, assembly GCF_040240285.1. Taxonomy (NCBI): domain Bacteria; kingdom Bacillati; phylum Actinomycetota; class Actinomycetes; order Kitasatosporales; family Streptomycetaceae; genus Streptomyces; species Streptomyces sp. HSW2009. Next base: position 10,422 of record NZ_JBEHZD010000252.1, read on the forward strand.
CGCGGCAACCGGCTGACCAGCCTCGCCGTGGCCAACGGTGTGTGCGAGAACACCTTCGGCAAGGGCTGGCGGTTCGCCGAGTTCCACGACGGACGGTACGGGCCGAACCTGGCTGACACCGGCGGTTGGAGCTTCTGGGCCCACGGCGACGTACCGGTCGGCACCCGCTTCTGGACCCACATCAACGACCAGCCGGCCAATCCTTGGAACTGAGCGAACGGGCCAATGGGCCGAACCGGCTGGCTGTCTGAACCGATCGCCCGGCTGGGGCGGCTGGCCGAACTGACCGGCTGATGGGCTGGCCTGCTGGCTGATTGGGCCGGGCTGGCCGGGCTGATCGACCCGCCGCGTGGCCCGGGCCCGCCGGGCCCTCTCGCGCCGCTTCGGCGGGGAGTCCGGAGAGGGCATCCACGTCGTCCACGACCGCCCGCAGGGGGCGCTGGCCCCCCTCGGCGGCGCCGCCCGGGCG
>NZ_JBEHZD010000253.1:0-10821 GCF_040240285.1 Streptomyces sp. HSW2009
GGGGGGGGGGCCCCGGGGGGGGGGGGGCCGCCCCCCGGCCCGGGGGGCCCCCCCCACCCCCGCCCCCCCGCGGGGGGGGGCGCGGCCCCCCGGCGCTGTCGAATGGGGCGTGGCGGCCGGTCAGGCCCAGATCGGGGACGGGCCCGCGGGGCGCTCCGCCACCGCGGGCGACGGCGCCGGCAGGCCGGCCGTCGGCAGATAGGCCCAGACCACGCGGCCCTGGCCACCCTCGCGCGGGCGCACCCCCCAGGAGTCGGCCAGCGCCTCGACGAGCATCAGACCGCGCCCGCCCTCCTGCTCCCAACTGCTCTCGCAGGGCCGCAGCGTGGCCTGCTCGCACCCCTGGTCCGCCACCTCGACCCGGAGTCGATCGGTGAAGACGCGCAGCTCGCACCGGACCCGCTCGCTGCTGGTGTGCCGTACCGCATTGGTGAACAGCTCGGAGACGACGAGCTGTGCGTCGTCCCGCAGTTCGTCGTGGGCACCCCACTCGGCCAGCCGGGCCAAGACCCGCTTGCGTGCCTCAGCAACGGAGGTGCTGAGTGCCGGCAGATGGAACGCGTCCTGAAGACGTTGGGCAACGGCGCCGCCCGGGCGTCCTAACCAGAGACCGTCGTATGAAGTGGCCACGCCGTAACTATGCGGCCCGTCGGCAACGGATGGCAAGCTTCAATCTGTAAATTGCAGAATCGTAAGAGCAGTCTGTTCGGTGAGCTGAGCGCATGACAGACTGCGTCCTTGTGACGGCGTTTGGAAGGGGGACGGCAGTGGCGGACGCACGGTCGGGAGGTGGTGCCCCGACCGTCTTGCGGGTGGTGCTCGGTAGGCGCCTGCAAGACCTGCGGGAGAGGGCCGGGCTCAGCTACGAGCAGGCCGGCCGCGCGCTGGACGTTACCCACGCCACGATCCGTCGGATGGAGAAGGCCGAGGTCGGCCTGAAGATCCCGTACGTCGAGAAGCTGCTGACCACCTACGGCGTCGCCGACCAGGAGGAGATCGACGGCTTCATCGCCCTGGCCAGGGAGGCGAACCAGCCCGGTTGGTGGCACCGGTTCCGCGACGTGCTGCCCGACTGGTTCAGCGCCTTCGTCAGCCTTGAGGTCGAGGCCAACCTCATCCGCGCCTACGAGCCGCACTACATCCCGGGACTGCTGCAAACGGAGGACTACGCTCGCGCCGTGCTGCGTGCCGGCATGCCGCACGCGTCCGAGGCGGACGTGGAACGCGGCGTGGCGCTGCGGCGCCAGAGACAGGCGCTGCTGACCAGGGACAACCCACCGCTTTTGTGGGTCGTGATGGACGAGACGGTGTTGCGGCGGCCGATCGGCGGCGTCGGTGTGATGCGCGACCAACTGACCCACCTCATGGACGCCACCGCGCTACCCAACGTTCGGCTACAGGTGATGCCGTTCGACGCCGGGCCACACCCGGCGATGTACGGCCCCTTCCACATCTTCCGGTTCCCGATCCCGGAACTCCCCGACATCGCGTATTCGGAGAGCCTCGTCGGCGCCGTCTACTTTGACCAACGCGATGACGTGTCGACGTTCCTGGAGGCCCTGGACCGGATGTGCGCGCAGGCCGCGCCGGCACAGAGCACCGAGTCGATCCTCGGTGGCATTCGCAAGGAGATCTGAACCATGGATCGCATCTACAACGGCATGCCCGCCAACGACCTCGGAACCGAGGGCTGGCACAAGCCATGGAGCGGTGGCAACGGCGGAAGTTGTGTGGAGGCCATGCGGCTGAGCGACGGCCGGATAGCGCTGCGCCAGTCCACCGACCCGGACGGGCCCGCCCTGATCTACAGCCACACCGAGATCGCCTGCTTCATCCAGGGGGCCAAGGCCGGCGACGCCGACTTCCTCCTGGCCTGACCGACGACCGTCGCCCACCACGGCCCGCGCCACCCGGCGCGGGCCGTGGTGCGTCCGGAGCGGGGACGTTCGCCACGGGGGCCGAGTCGGGCCGGGTGCGCGCCCGCGGTCACCGGACGAGTCAGAGGCACGCGGTACGGGCCGCGAGCCCGCCCGGTGAGCACCTGCCGCTACGGCGCGGCGGCGTGACGGGTCGGGTCGAGCCGGATCGGTACCGGGCCCGGGGGCTGGGGCGGGGCCGGTATGCGTTCCAGGACGCCGCCGGCGAAGACGTCGTACAGCGGCAGCGTCTCCAGGTGCACGTAGCCGATGTGGCAGTCGCAGACGGTCAGCGGGCAGGGGCGCGGGCGCAGGGCGGCCCGGTACGAACCGTCGTAGAGGTTGCCCAGTTCGGTGGGGACGAAGTGGCAGCGGCGCACCGTGCCGTCGCCGTCCCCCGAGATCACCGACGCGCCGGTGCGGCCCGGCTGGCCGGCGCTCGCGTGCGGATGGCGGCTGTAGCCGAACAGCGGGTCGATCCCGGCCCACTCGGCGGCCTCCGCATCGGTGTACGTCCGCCCCTCGGCCGCGTTCACCCACAGGTAGACGTGCTCGGGCAGCGCCGACCGCAGTCGGCGCGCCGCCGAAAGGTGTTCGGGCAGGCCCACGATGCCGACGCTGAACCGCACGCCCCGCCGGGCGAGTTCGCCGCACTTGGCCACGAACCTTTCGTACGGCGTCTGGCCGGGGTGGTAGGTGCACCACAGGGCGAGCGTGTCCAGGTCGGCCGCGCCCAGCCAGTCGGTGCGGCAGCTCAGATTGGTCTGGATCGCCACCCGCCGCACCTGCGGCAAGTGGCTCAACTCGGTCAGCGTGCGCCGGTACCAGGACCTGACCAGACCCTCGCCCCACGGCGTGAACAGCACCGAAAGCCGGTCTTCGGTGCGCCCCGCGACCCAGCCGGCGAACCGCTCCAGGGCGACCCGGTCGGCCCGCAACTGCTCGCGGGAGTCACGCCGCTTGGCGAACGGGCAGTACGGACAGTCGTAGTCGCAGGAGGCGAGCGGCCCCCGGTACAGCACGGTCAGGTCCATCGGCGCCGCTCCTGCGCCGGCGCCCGCGGGACTGCGGGCGCCCGCTGCGTCGGGGGCCGGGCCCGGCCCCCCCGGCCGGGGCCCCCCCCGGGCGGGCCCCCCCCCCCCCCCCCCCCCCCCCCGCGCCCGGGCCCCGCCCCCCCCCCCCCCCCACCCCCACCCCCCCCCGGCGCCCCCCCGGGGGCTCTGCCGTGTCGTAGGTCCTGTAGTCCTTAGTCCTGTCGCACGTCGCGTCGTACGCCATGCCGTACGGCGCGTCTCTCGTACGGCCCGTCCTCCGTAGCATCCGTCGTACGTCGGGTCGTACGTCGTGCCGTGGGTGTCGCGTCAGCGGGTCGCTGTCGTAGCCGTCGGCGGGTGGGCTACCGCAGCTTGCGCGCCGCGCGGCGCAGGTCGTGCTCGTGGATGATCGCCTTGGCGTGCCCGTAGGCGAGTTCGTGCTCGCCGCGCAGCCAGCCGACCTTCTCTTCGAAGCGCGACAGGGCGGGGCCTTCGTCCACCGTGCGCAGCCAGTCGGCGACTTCACGGCCGGTGCAGTGCGGGATTCGAGAGAGCAGGTTCCGGTGGGTCTCTTCGGAGAAAGCGTGGGACATCGGCGCCTCCGGCGTTGTCCTGATCGCTGCTGCCACATCGTGGCCCAGGGGTGTCCTTCACCTCACCGTGCCTGAGCGTTTGGGCGTTGGCAACAGTCCGCGAGTGGCGCATAGAGTCGCCGCGTGGATGATGTGACCGCCTTCCTGGCCGCAGTGGACCGCCTCGCCGACCGGTTGCGGGCACTGCCCCAATCCCGGCTGCGCCAGGGCCCGGCCGCCGAAGCGCTGGCCCTGGCCCGCGCGTTGGCCAGCCGCGCCCAACTCCTGGAGTCGCCCGACACCGAGCCCCGCACGCTGCCCGACGCGGGCGTCTTCGTGGTGGCCGACCAACTGGCCGTGGCCGGCCACGACCTCGCCCATGCCCTGAGTGGCGCAACGCCGGCCGGCGCCCGCCGCCCGGCGACCCCGGAGCCGGTGCGGGCCCAGGCGGCGGAGGCGAGGGCCCTCGTGGAGTCGGTACGGGTCCGCTGCGGGCTGTGAGCCGGGGCGGGACTCGCTAGGGGCCCGGAGCCGGCGGGACGACCCGCGGCCCGGGCCACGCCGGCGCGGGCTCAGTCGATCGCCTTCACCACCCGGGCGGGAACCCCCGCGACCAGCGTGCCGGCCGGAACGTCACGGCTGACCACCGCGCCGGCGGCGCCCACCGCACCGGCCCCGACGGTCACCCCCTGCAAGACCACCGCGGAGGTCCCGATCCAGACGTCGTCCTCGATGACGATCGGGGCGAGGGAGAGGTACGCCCGCCGCTCCGCGAGCGGCAGCGGATGCCCGCCGGTGATCAGGCTGACCTTGGGGGCGATCATGACGCCGGCGCCGATGCTGATCCCGCCCCGGTCCATGAACGTGCACCCCTGGTTGACGAAGACGTTCGCCCCGAAGCTGGTGTTCAGCCCGTACTCGGTGAAGAACGGCGGATAGATCGTCACGGACTCCGGGAGCGGACCGCCGAACACAACGGCGAGTAGTGCGGCGCGCCCCTCGACGTCGCCGAACGGCAGCACGTTCAGCCGGGACGTCGCGTCGGTCACCTCGGCGATGCGCTCCGCATGGCGCGCGAACTCGGCTGTTTCTACGTACATGATCTGCTCGGTACGGGAAGACATGCGAGGAGTCCACCAGTGCACAGCGTCGGTGATCAAACAACCGGCCATACACCAGCCACAACCTGTGGTTGTGGGCGTAGCCTGCGGGGATGGATGTGGAAGCCCTGCGGACGTTCGTCACCGTCGTCGAGTTCGGTCACTTCCGGGCCGCGGCCGACGAGCTCGGGATCAGCCAGCAGGCGGTCTCCAAGCGGATCGCGGCCCTGGAGGGGCACCTGTCGGTCACGCTCCTGGTGCGCACCGCGCGGGGCTCCCGGCCGAGCCTGGACGGGCAGGTGCTGCTGCCGCACGCCAAGCAGGTGCTGGCGGCCCTGGACCGGGCCGAGCGGGCCGTGCGCCCCGGCAGCCGGCCGCTCCGCGTCGACGTGCTGAACCGGCGCATCGCCCCCGCCCAGGCCGTGTACCGGTTCTACCGCGCGCACCCCGAGACGGGCCTGGACACGGTCACCCTGGGCGAGGAGAACGCCGCCGGGGCCGCGGGGGCGGTGCTCGACGGCAGCATCGACGCGACCTTCCGGGCCCTGCCGGCGGACCGGGTCCCGGCCGGGATCAGCGCCGAACGCCTGCTGGACGCGCCCCTGGAGCTCCTGGTCGGGCCGCGCCATCCGCTCGCGCGGGCGGAGCGGGTCAGGCCGGCGGAGCTGGCCGGCCACCGGATCTGGATTCCCGGGATCAGGCCGGGCACCGAGTGGGCGGCGTTCTACCAGGCGCTGTCCGAGACGTTCGGCCTGAGCATCGACGCGCTCGGCCCGACCTTCGGCGACGAGGCCCTGATGGACGCGCTGGCCGACTCGGCCGCACTGGCCACCCTGGTCGGCAGCGGCGACCGCTACCTCTGGCCCGGCTCCCACGACCTGCGGCGCATCCCGCTGTACGGACCGACCCCGGTCTACCCGCACGTGCTGCTGTCCCGCACCGGGGACCGGCACCCCGTACTGGCCGCGCTCCGCGACCACCTGCGCGCATCGGGGCCGGTGCCGCCGGAGGACGCGTGGCTGCCGGAGTGGCTGGCACGGTGACTTGGTGCTTGGTGCTTGGTGCTTGGTGCTTGGTGCTTGGTGTCTTGGTGCGTGTTGGCGGGGTGCTTGTTGGCTGGGTGCCCGCTGGCGCTGGCCTGGTGCCGGGTGGCCTGGTGCCTGGTGCCTGGTGGCTTGGTGCCGGCTGGTCGGGCGCCTGCCGACCTGATGCCCATGGGCCGGCGCCCGCAGGCTGTGTGCCCGCCGGTTGCGCGCCCGTCGTAACGGACGCGCTCAGGACGCGGACAGGACGCGGACGGACGCGCTAAGGACGAGCCAGGGACGCGGACGGACGCGCCCGGGGCGCAGGGTTCAGAGCGAGGCGATAACGCGGTCGGCCAGGACGTAGACGCTCGTGTCGCCGTAGCCGAAGGTCAGCGTGTACGCGCCGGAGACGCCGGAGCCACCGAGCAGCACCGGGGCGTCGCCCGCGCGCAGGGCCTCGGCGAGCTGGTCCGCGGTCTCGCGGTGGCCCGGGGTCATGCAGACCGTGGTGCCGTTGCCGAACACGTACACATCGAGCGTGCCGAGCGGGCCGGGGCGCACGTCGACCAGCGGGGTGCGGTCGGCGGCGAGTTCGTCCAGGGCGGCGACGGTGCGCTCGTGCCCGACGACGGCGTGCTGGGCGGCCTCGCCCGCGGCGTGCGCCGGGTGCGAGGGGTGCCGGCGGCGGGCGGCGGCCAACTCGGCCGAGTCCGGGCCCTCCACCTCGCCCGGCAGGTCGAGCGCGGGGTCCAGGACGGCGTCCAGGGCCGGGTCGAGCGCCGCTTCGAGCGCGGCGTCCAGCAGCTCCGATTCGATCATCGGCTCCAGGCCGGCCAGGTCGGGCTGGCGGGGCACGAACGGCGCCGCGTCCAGGCCGGGTTCGTCACCGAAGCCGGCCAGGCCGCCGAGGAGCGCCGAGCCCTCCGCACCGGGTGCCGCGTCGCGCGCCTCCTGGGCCGCCCAGAACGCGCGGGCCTCCGCGAGCTCCCGCTCGCGCTCCTCGGCCAGCGCGTCGGCGACGGCGGCGCGTATCTCCTCGGCCGGGCTCTGCCGGGCGGCGGGTACGCCGGCGGCGCCGGCCGCGGGGGGCCCCCCGCCGGCGGCGCGGGGCGCGGCGCTCTGGCGGCGCCGGCCGCGGGGGGGGGGGGGGGGCGGGGGCCCCCCCCCCCCCCCCCCGCCCGCCCCCCGGGGGCGGGGGGCGCGCGGGCCCGGGGGGCGGGGGGGCCCCCCGGGGGGGGGGGGCGGCCGCGGCCCCCGCGGGCCGTGCCCGCCGGCGGCGCTGCCCGACCCGTCTCGACCTCGTTCATCTCGGCCACCTCACTTGTGCTCGTACGCGGCCATGGCGGTGCGCACGGCGGGCGAGAACAGTCGCGGGCCCAGTGCGTCGGAGTGCGCCAGCCCCTCGGCGGACAGCCGCAGCACATCGGGGCCGGCCGTCCCGTCGAGCCAGCCGGCGGCGTCGAAGCCGGCCAACTCGGCCGCGAAGTCCGCGCCGGGCTCGGTGCCGAACCGCCGCCGGTAGTCGGCGACGGGCATGCCGTCGGCCTGGAGCAGCGACTGCAACAGATGGCGGCGCCTGGCCTCGTCCTCGTCCATCGCACGCCCGTAGTCGGCCCGCGCGAACGCCTCGACAGGCCGCTCGACGTACTCGTCGATGATGCCCCGGATGTTCCGCATGTCCACCGCGTAGTCGAAGGAGTAGTGCAACCGGGAGGTGTACGAGCGGGCGCCGCAGCCGATGCCCACCATGCCGTCGCGCTGGCAGGCGTACTCGTCGTCCCCGATCACCGGTGCGCCGACGCGGCGGAACATCCGCATCGACGTCTGCTCGTAACCCCTGGCCAGCAGCGTGTCGCGGCCGTGCCGGTACAGCCGCAGCCGCTGCTCGTCCCAGGCCGGGTCGGGGCCGGTGCCGCCCCTGCCGAGGCCCGTCAACGGGCGGACGTAGAGCGGGTACAGGTACAGCTCCTCCGGCTGCCAGGCGAGCGCGGCGTCCAGCGACTGCTGCCAGGACTGCTCGGTCTGCCCGGTGATGCCGTATATGAGGTCGATGTTGAGCACGGGTATGCGGGCGTCCCGCACCCGGCCGAGCGCGGCCTCCACGTCCGCGCGGTGCTGCGGTCGCACCGCCGCCCGCGCCTCGGCCTCGATGAAGCTCTGCACGCCCAGGCTGAGCCGCGTCGTGCCCCGCTCGGCGAGGACCGCGAGCCGGTCGGCGGTGACCGTCGCCGGGGACGCCTCGACGGACAGCGGGACGGCCCGCAGGTCGACGCCGAGCCGCTGCTCGACGATGTCGCACAGCCGGGTGAGCTCGGCCGCGGTCAGGAACGTCGGAGTGCCGCCGCCGAACGCGGCGTTGGCGAAGCGCGGCGTGCCCCCGCCGGCCGTCAGCGCCTCCTGCACGGCCCGCGCCTGCCGCTCCAGCGCGTCCAGGTACGCACCCGTCAGCCCCTCCGGCGCGCCGATGCGCGTGAACAGGTTGCAGAAGCCGCAACGCACCTCGCAGAACGGTATGTGCGCGTAGAGCGAGAGCGCCCCGAGCTCCTCCCCGGCCCACAGGTCGCGCAGCGCGGGGCGCGGGTCGAGCGGGTGGTAGGCGGTCTTGTGCGGGTAGCCGTAGACGTAGCTCTGGTACGGGGAGTCGGGGCCGGGCTGCGGGGCCGGGGCGGGGGAGTGGGACGGGGCGGGCGCGGGGCCCGGGGCGATGGTGGTCATGGGCCCTCGATGAAGAAGTGGGTGTACGGCACGGTCCAGACGACGTCGTGGCCGAGCCGGTGCCCGGTGTAGCCGTCGTCGCCGTAGGCGGTGCCGTGGTCGGAGCAGACGATGGTGAAGCAGCGGCGGCGGCTGCTCAGGGCGGCCAACAGGCGGCCGATGTGCCGGTCCACGTACTCCAGCGCCGCGGCGTGCGTCTCCCAGGAGTCGCCGGCCTCCCGGGTGGCGCCTGGCAGGTGGAACCAGTTGGGTTGGTGCAGCGCCGAGACGTTGACGAACAGGAACAGCCGCCGGTCGGCCGGCAGCCGCGCCACGATCTGCTCGGCCCGGCCGACCTGGGCCTCGAACGAGGTGGGGCTGGCGACCGAGAACTCCGGCTCCCAGTGGCTCTCCTGGAAGAGGCCGGGCAGCACCGAACCGAGCGCTCCGCTCTTGTTGAAGAAGCCGACACCGCCGATGCAGGCCGTGTGGTAACCGGCCGCGGCCAGCCCGGAGACCAGGTCGGGCGTGTCGAAGACGTACGTGCCGCCCGCGGTGGTCTCGCTGCCGGCGAACCGCGCGGCGAACAGCCGCGGATGCGGGCCGGGCGCGGCCGGCGTGGGCAGGAAGCCCGCGAACATCGCCTGGTGCGAGGCGTAGGTGAAGCTGCCGGGGGCGTGCCTGCGCTCCCACCGGCCGCCCGGCAGGTGCCGCGCGAGGTGCGGCAGCCGGCCGCGGGCCAGCAGGTCGACGGCGACGTCGTAGCGCAGCGTGTCCAGCGTGACCAGCAACAGGTCGTGGCTGCCTACGACCGTGTTCATGTCCGGCTCGACCAGGTGCGGCGCGGCGTCGTCGGGCGCGTCGTCGGGCCACGTCGGGCCGGGACAGCCGGGGCTGGGCAACTCGGCCGGGCCGGCGGGCGGGTACGGGCCCCGGCCTGCGGGGTCAACGGGCGACATGACGGTGGTGTTCCTCCCTGAGCACGGTGGCGACCTGCGCGCCGTAGGTGTCGCGTCCCTCGGCACCGCTGCCGGGCAGGCCGGTCAGCCGGGGCAGCAGGTCGCCGAAGGCGTTGACCTCGCCGACGGCGAACCGTCGCCAGCCGGAGCCGGGCAGCACGTCCACGCCGACGCACAGCGTGCCGGGGAAGCACCGGGCCGCGCGCTCGGCCAGACCGAGCACATCGGCCCAGGCCACCCCGGCGGCCTCGGTCGCGGCACGGGCCGCGGCGAGGTCACCGCGGGCGCCGCCGAGGTGCAGATTGGTCATCGGGGAGCGGCTGGTGCGCAGCACGGCGTGTGTCGCCCGCCCGCCGACCACCACGATCCGCAGGTCGGCGGCGCGTCCCTGCTGCGCCGCCTTGGGGAGCCAGCGTTCGACGTGCAGCCCGTCCGGGGCCAGCGCGTCCACCAGCGTGGCCACCTCGTTCTCGGTCGCGTACCTGCGCACCCGCAGCGAGTTGTACAGCCGGCCGTCGGGCGCGAGCTCCACCGAGGTACGGGCGCAGACCCGGCCTGGCCCGGCCCACTCGACGGCCAACACGCCGGACGCCGAAGAACCGTGGGCGAGCTTGACGAACGCGCGCCGCAGCCCGCCGTCCCCGCTGAGCAGGGCCCGTACGTCAGCCCAACCGCGTATGGGGACGGGGTGGGAGGCGGGGCCCTGACCTGCGGGTGTGGGCGCTGGTGCCGCGGGGGCGCGGTCGGTCGCGGGCCCGGTGGGGAGCGCGGCGCCGGGGACTGTGGTCTCGGCCTGTGCACCGGCCGGCGCTCCCGCTGACGCGCCGGCGGCGGCAGGTTCGATGACGGGGTCGGCGACGGGGTGCGGGCCGCGCGCGCCACGGGGCGCTCTTGCCCGGCCGGCCGACGGCAGCGCCGAGGTGGGCGAGGCCGGCACGGGCACGCCCGCGGCCTGCAACACGCCGTGGCACAGCCGCTTGTCGAACAGCACGGCCAACTCGGCCGGGTCGTCCAGGAGCCTGGCACCGGCGGCGCCGGCCGCACCGGCCACCGCCGCCACCGCCTCGGTGAACCGCGCGTACCAGCGGGCGCTGCCCTCGACGCGCGTCGCGTCGGGCATGCCGCGCAGGGCGCCCTCCACCGCGGTGTCATCCCCGGGCGAGTCGATGCGCACCGTCTCACCCTGCGAGAACGCGGCCCCGTCGCGCAGCACGTCGGCCCAGTCGAGGACGCGCGGGGTGGGCAGCCCGGCGGCGTGCACGGCGTCGGCGAACAGCCGCACCCGACGGCCGTCGCGCACGCCGACGACGGCGAACCGTGCCTCGGCCGCCGACAGTTGATGCGACCTGCTGTGCTCGGCGATGGAGCTCACCTCCTCGATGCTCTTCGGGCCGGCCCCGGGCCGGGCCGTGACCCGGGGCGGCGCGGCATCTGCCGCACTGCCCCCGGCGCCCGTTAACAACTGACCCTGCCGGCGAGACACCCTGGGTTGGTGTCGGTGGGGGGCGGTTGAGTTAAAAA
>NZ_JBEHZD010000254.1:0-10815 GCF_040240285.1 Streptomyces sp. HSW2009
GGCGAACGCGAGCTGGGCGCCGGCCCGCGCTACCGCGAAGGTCACCAGCGGCGCGCCGCCGAGCGCGGCGAGCGGGGTGAAGGGCGAGCCGGTGTTGGCGAACGCCAGCCGGCCCCACGGGAACCCGCCGAACGGCACCCGGTCCCTGGCCCACTCCTCGGCCACCCACAGGCAGGCCGCCCACAGCGGCCAGGCCGGCAGCCGGGAGGTGCGGGCCAGCGCGGCGCCGAACGGGATGAAGAACAGCGATTCGGCGATCGAGAGGCCGACCACCGCGTCCCAGCCGACCACGTGCAGCCACTTGAGCAGCAGCACGAAGAACGGCAGGGCGAACGCGAACCCCGTCCAGGCCCCCTGTCTGGCCGTCCGCCCCCAGGTGAGCAGGGAGAGCGCCGCGACGGACAGCAGCGACAGGGGCCACAGGTCGTACGGCGGGAAGGCCAGTGCGAGGGCGAGGCCGCTGGCCACGGCGAGGCCGGTGCGCCGGGCCTCGCGGCGGGCGAGCACGGCCAGCCGCTGGCGCCGGGTGACCCGTGGCGCTGGCGTCGCGCTCGGGGCGGGCGTGCCGGGGGCGGCCGGCGACCCGGCCGGTCTGTCGACCGAGGAGTCGGCCGCCTGACCGCTGGCGGTGGCTCCAGCGGAGGTGTCGGAACCGGGGTGCAACGTCGCGGCCTTCCTTGCAGGTCGAGCGGTGGTGAAGTGACGGTATACCGCGGTGGGCCGGACGTGGCCCGCTGGGTGCGTAACGGGTACCGGCCGACGAACGTGCCCGCCCCCTGCGGGGGGGCAGGGGCCAGCGGGCTGGCGGCGGGCAGCAGGTCGTACGGGAGCGGTGCCGGCCAGGGCGGTCGGGGATGTGGGCCGGCCGGCAGACAAGCGCGCTGGCGCCCCGCGCGTCGATACGGGGCGGCGTACTGGTGCGGGCACACGCCGCAGGGCAGCGCGCCCGTACGCCAGCACAGCAGACCGGCGGAGCCCCCGTGCGCCAGCTCAACAGACCGGCGGGACGCCCGTACCCCAGCGCATCAGCACGACGCGTACCGATGCGGAACCGCATGAGTATGAGGCGCAGCAGCGAGAACGCAGGGATGGCGCGCGGGTGTGCCGGTGTGGGTGTGCCGGTGCGGGTAGGGGCCCGTCGCCCTTCGGGCCGACCTGGGGCCCGCTGGCTGCGGGTCGACCGAAAGCCGTTGTCTACTGAACGTCCGGGCCCCACCCGGGTCGCACCTGCCGGCCCGGTGGACTCCTCCCCCGCCCCCGTGCGCTGGACCTGGCTCCCAGTGGGTGGCGAACCGATACGGCTCACCGCCCCATGGCCCAGCGGCGCTCGACGACTGCGTGGAGAATCCATCCCTGGTCGGACGTCCTGTGGTGGACTCGGCCGAAACTACCCGCCGTCTCCCGCACCCTGTCAACAGCCGTGCTACCTGCGGCGTTGCGTCAAATCAGCAGGTCAGTACGGAGGGAAGGAACGTTCCTCGACAGGCCGATCGGGCATCGTTCGGCGGTACGCGGCGGGTGCGGATCACTCGTTCGGACGCTCGTAGACGGTGCGTCCGCCGACCATCGTGCGGACGCACACCGGAAGCGGCAGTCCCGGCGTCAGGTCGGGCAGGCCCGGGGTGCCCGAGCGCGGGTCGGTCGACCAGCCGGCGACGCGCTCGTCGGGCACCTGGACCACCAGGTCGCCGGCGGTCCAGACGGCCAGGTCGGCCGGGGCGCCCGGCACCAGGGTGCCCGCGTCGTCCCGCCGGGCGGCCCGCCAGCCGCCCCGGGTGTGCGCGGTGAACGCGGCCCGCGCCGAGATCCGGTGCTCGGGCGTGCGGTGGAAGGCCGCGGCCCGTACGGTGCCCCACGGGTCGAACGGCGTGACGGGGCTGTCCGAGCCGAGGGCCAGCGGGACGCCGGCGCGCAGCAGGGCGGCGTACGGGTTCAGGGTGCGGGCGCGTTCGGCGCCCAGCCGCTGGACGTACATGCCCTCGTCGCCGCCCCAGGCCGCGTCGAAGGCGGGCTGCACGGAGGCGGTGAGTCCGAGTTCGGCGAAGGCGGCGATCGTCTCGGGGGTGAGCATCTCGGCGTGCTCCACCCGGTGCCTGGCGGCGCGGACGCGGGCCAGCCCGACCTTGTCGGCCGCGGCGCGCACACCGGCCACCACGGCCGCCACGGCCGCGTCCCCGATGGCGTGGAACCCGGCCTGCAACCCGGCCTCGGTGCACAGGGCCACGTGCGTGGCGATGGCGCCCTGGTCCAGGTACTGGGTGCCGGTGGACGCGGCGTCCGCGTACGGGGCGTGCAGGCAGGCCGTGTGGGAGCCGAGCGCACCGTCGACGAACAGGTCACCCGCGGCCCCGACGGCTCCCAGTTCGCGCACCTTGGCCAGGTCGCCCGCGCTGCTCGCGGCCTCGGCCCAGTAGCCGAAGACGCGCGGGCCGGCTTCCTCGCCGGCCAGCCGCAGCAGGTCGGTCAGGTCGCCCTCGCTGGAGATGTCGGGCCCCGCGCACTCGTGGAGGGTGCCGATGCCGAGCGTGACCGCGTGGCGCAGGGCAGCCCGCTGTGCATCGGCCCGCTGGGCGTCGGTCACGTTCGCGAACGCGGCGGCGCGGACCGCGTGGTGGGCGTCGGCGGTGAGCGGGCCGTCCGGCTGGTAGCCGGCGCGTCCGGCGATGTCGCCGACCTGGTCGAGCAGGGCGCTGGTGACGACCGCGGAGTGCACGTCGACGCGGGTCAGATAGAGCGGCCTGCCGCCGGTGGCCCGGTCGAGTTCGGCGCGGGAGGGGGCACGGCCCTCGGGCCAGCGGGAGGCGTCCCAGCCGTGGCCGAGCAGCACGGCCCCCCCCCGGGGGGGGGCGGCGGGGGGGGGGGCCCCCGGCCCCCCCGGGCCCCCCCCCCCGGCCCCCGCCCCCGGCCGCCCTTCCGACCACTTCTCGCCCGCGCCCGGCGCGTTCCCAACCACCTTCCCGGCCCTCCCCGGCGCCCTCCGGCCGCCTTCTCCGCCGTCCTTGCGGAAGACCTGATTCCCAGCCAAGGCGGCCGGGCCGTGGGGCTTTTCGCCTACCACCCGACCCGTGGGGGGGGGGGGGCCCGCCCCCCGCGGGGCGCGGGCGGGGGGGGGGCGCCGCGCCCCCCGGCCCGCCGCCCCCCCTCCCCCCCCCCCAGGCGGGCGGGGCGGGGGGGCTTTCCGCCCCCCCCCCCCCCCCGCGCCGCCCCGGCCCGGGCGGGGGGCGCGGGGGGCCCGTCGTGCCACCGGGCCGCGGCCTGCCGCACGGCCCGTAGACCGCGCCCTGCACCGGCGCTGAGCAGGGCGAACGCCCTGACCCACCCCCCGGTTCACGGACATCCAACGGGGCCTTGTAGGGTGCCGGCAGCACCGTTGTTGATGACCAATGCTGGTGGACCGTCTGAGGTTCAGAGAAACCACGAGCAAATCGGGCGTGACGCGAAAAGGCGCTTCTACCTGCGCGTTTCACGACCCTTGACCGGTCTTTTGCCGCCTCCTGCGACCGTTGGCGTATCAGCGTGGAAGTTCCCGCGGGCCCCAACGGAAGGAGCCGCATGGTGCAGGCAGGCACTCACGCGCAGCAGGACGGCTTCACCCCGGAACCGGCGACGGCCGGCTCCACCCGACGACCGCTGTCTCCCCTGGTGGGCCGGGACGAGGAGATGGCCAGGCTCAGAGCCCAACTGCTGGCCCGAGAGGCCCAGGTGCTCACCCTCACCGGCCCCTCCGGCGTCGGCAAGACCCGACTCGCGACCGAACTCTGGGACGATGTGATCGGCGCGTTCCGGGACGGCGGATGCTACCTGGACCTGGCAGACCGGCAGGACCCGGCCGGCGCGGTGCGGGCCGCGCTCGGCGACGGGCCCACCCCCCTGGGCCACCCCACCGGCGAAGCCTCCGACCACGCCGCCGATCATCCCACCGGCCCCCCGCTCGACCTCGATTTCCTGCTCGTGCTCGACTGCGGCTCCCGGCCTCCTCAGGAGGTGAGCGCGCTGGTCGCGGAGTTCGCCGGACGGGCGCCGCGACTGTCCGTACTGACCGTCGCGACCCAGGTGCTCGGCGTCTACGGCGAGCGGCGCATCCAACTCGCCCCGCTGACCGTGCCGGGCGCGGCGGGGTGCACGGGGCCGCTGGCCGACGTCGCCTCGGTACGGCTGCTGGTGCAGCGCACGCGCGCGGTGCGGCCCGGCTTCAAGCTCACCGAGGAGAACCGGGACGCCATCGCCCAACTCTGCGTCCGTCTCGACGGGTTGCCCCTCGCCCTCGAACTGGCCGCGGCCCGGCTGAAGGTGTCATCGCCGCGGGCCCTGTTGGAGGAACTGGACCGTTCGTGCAGCGCGCGGCGCGGCACCGCGGCCGACACCATGTCGCGTCACCTGAGCATCTTCGACGCGGTGCAGCACAGTTGGGCCGTGCTCGACCCGCGGCGCCGGGCCCTGCTCACCCGGCTGGCCGTCTTCGCCTCGCCCTTCGACGGGGCCGAGGCGGGCGAGGTGCTGGGCCTGACCGTGCACGAGGCGCGCGCGGCGCTCGAAGAGTTCGTCGACCGCAGCCTGCTGCTCCCGCAGGAGCAGCCGGACGGCAGCATCAGGTTCCGCCTGCTGCGCACCTCGCGCGCGTACGCGTGGGAACAGCTCGCCGACGAGGACGGCCTGGAGCCGATCAGGAACCGGCACGCCGCGCACGTACTGCGCCGGGCCCGGGCCGCGGCGGCCCAGTTGGGTGGCGCCGGGCAGGCGGCGGCGCTGACCGGGCTCGGTCACACCCACCGCGACACGTTGGCGGCGCTCGACCACCTCGTGCACGTCGGGGACGGCGACAAGGCGGGCGAGCTCGCGACCGCCTCGTTGCCGTACTGGCTGGTGCGCGGCGAGGCGCGGGAGGCCACCGTACGGCTGACCGCGGCGCGGGCGGCCGGCGTGACGTCGACCCGGGGGCGGGCCAGGCTCGCGGCGGCGCTCGGCGAGGCACAGCTCCTGGCCGGCCGGTACGCGCAGGCGGGCGCGGAGTTGCGGGCCGCGCTGGCGCAGCACGCCGCGGACGGCGATCTGGTGGCCGCGGTCGACGTCCAGGAGGTGTTGGCCCGCCTCGCCCATGCGGAAGGTGATCTGGAAGGCGCCAAGGCCCTCCTTGACGACGTTGTCAAGCGGTGTCGGGAGTTGGGCCACGAGCCCGGTCTCGCCTCGGCCACCGGCCGGCTCGCGGAGGTCCACCGGGACCTGGGCGACCTGCCGGCGGCGGCGCGCTACGGGCAGGAGGCGGTCCGCCGCTTCGACGACCTGCGGGACGCGCGCCGGGCAGCGCTCGGCAGGCTGGTGCTCGCCGGGGTGGCGGCCGACGGCGAGGTGCCGGCGGACGCGGAACAGACGGTCAGGACGGCGCGGGCGGCGCTGTCGTTCCTGTACGGGATCGGCGACCGGCCGGCGCTCTCCTACGCGCTGTACGTCACCGCCGACCTGCTGGTCCGCCGGCACGGCAGGGCCACCGGCGCCTGGGAGCGGGCTGCCCAACTGCTTTCTGCGGCACGTTCGTTGGAGAAGGCGCACGGCGGGCTTCCGGTGCAGTTGCCGGCCGCGGCCCGGCAGGACCTGCTCACCCAGGCCGGTCAGCGGCTCGGCGAGACGGCCTTCGACGAGCACAGCCGGGCCGGCGCACGGCTGACCGCGTACGAGGCGGTGACGCTCGCCACGACCCCGCTCACCCCGCCACCGGCGGCCCCCCAGGCGCCGCCCGCAGCGGACACCCTCACCCGCCGCGAACAGGAGGTGGCGGCGCTGGTCGCGGAGGGGCTGACCAACCGCGAGGTGGCCCGGCGCCTTGGCACCGCGGAGTGGACGGCTGTGAACATCCTGCGCAAGGTGATGCGCAAGTTGGACTGTACGTCCCGGGTCCAGGTCGCCAACCGCGTGCTCAGCGCCCGCGCCGCGGCCGACAGCGAACTCGGCGGCCCCGGCGGGCTGCCCCGCGTGGTGTAGCGGCGACACGCGCGCGTCCGGGGGCCTGCCGGCCCGGTGGCCGGTGACGACGCGCGCCGCCGGTGCGGGCAGTGGGGAGAAGTGGTTCGAGAGTAGGGGGGGGGGGGGGGGGGGGGGGCCGGCCCCCCCCCCCCCCCGCCGCCCGGCCGGCGGGGGGGGGCGGGGGGGGGGGGGGGGGCCCGCCCCCCCCGGGGGGGGGGGGGGGGGGGGGGGGGGCGGGGGGGGCGGGGGGGGGGGGGGCGGGCGGGCCCCCCCCCCCCCCCCCCCCCCGTCTGCACGGGCTGCCCGGCGCCGGCCCTTGTCCGTGCGAACCCCTCACCGATCCGGCGCCCCACCAGCGCGGGCCCGTACCAGCACGGCCCGAACCGAGGCGGCCCCGGCCCGCGCCACTGCGACCAGCGCCGAGGCGCCCCGCCGGCCGGGGCCCTACTACCGGCCCCGCCGTACCGTGGCCGGCGCAGCGCCGCACAGTCCCCAACCCGTAGGCCCTGGCTGACCCGCACGGCCGCAACCAGCGCAGCCCTCGGCCCAAGCACCACCGCCGGCCCGCACCACTGCGACCAGCGCCAGGCACAACCACCAACCCCGACGTACCGCAGCCGCCGTCAAACGGCCACGGCAGAGGCCGGGCCGGCACCGGGCCAGGGCCGGCCCCCCGGTGCGCTACTTGTCGCGGTAGGCGACGGCGACCGCCATGCCCGTCAACTCCTCGCGCCACTCCTGGGGCAGCGGGCCGGCCGTCAGCGCCTCGCGGGCCCGGGTCACCAGCGTGTCGATGCGCCGCTCCACCTCGGCGCGTACGTCGATGGCCGCCAACTCCTCGCGCAGCGCCGCCTCGCCGCCGGCGCCCGCGGCGACCAGGTCCCGCACCCGGTCACTGCGCCGCACGGCCAGGCTCATCAGCAGCGTCATCTTGTTGTTCTCGGCGTCGGCCCGCACCGGCTTGCCCGCCACGGCGGCGTCGCCGAAGGCGTCGATCAGGTCGTCCCGCAGTTGGAACGCCTCGCCGAGCGCCGTGCCGTACGCCTCGAACGTGGCGGCCAGGGCGGTGTCCCCGGTGATCGCCGCGCCCAGTTCGAGCGGGCGGCGGATGCTGTAGCGGCCGGACTTGGCGTTGGCGATGTACTCCGAGAGCCGGGTGTCGGCGACGCCCTCGGCGGCCACCGCCACGTCCAGGTGCTGGCCGACGATCATCTCGGTGACCAGATCGCCCCAGACCCGCCGGGCCGCTGCGGGCAGTTCCTGGGCGAGCCGCATCGCGTACGAGAGCGCCAGGTCGCCGGCGAGCACCGCGACGCCCTCGCCGTACCTGCGGGGCTCGCCGCGCCAGCCGCCCGAACGGTGCTCATCGATGGCGCGCACATGGGTGGTGGGTTCGCCGCGGCGCAGCGGCGAGTCGTCGATGACGTCGTCGTGGATGAGGGCGAAGGCGTGCAGCAGCTCGACGGCAGCCGCTGCCTCCACCACCCGGGTGTCGGCCGCGGCGCCGCCGGCGGCGAGGAAGCCGGCCGCGCAGAAGGCGGGGCGCAGTCGTTTGCCGCCGGCGCCGACCAGTTGCGCGACGCTGTCGACGGGGGCTGCTGCGCGGCCGTCCACGCCGGCCCACAGCGTGTGTTCGGCGGCGAGAAGGGCGTCCAGGCGGGTTTCCGTACGGGCGAGAATCGCGGCCCTGGCCTGTGCGCCGTGGCCGGTGGTGGCCACGGGTGCCATCGGTGACACGGTCATGTGTGCGGTTCCTCTCTGCGATCACCGGTATGGCCGACCGGCGGCACGCGACGCGCACGGGGCGGGGCGACGTGTCCTCCGGACGCCTCGAACTTCGGGGCGGTGGACGGTGGGCGGAGCGCGCGGGGCACGCGGGTTGCGCGGGGCTCGGTGGCGGGCGGCGCCGGCGCGGGTGCGCGCGTAGGCACCCGGCCCGGCCGGGGCGTCAGCGACGGCCGTGCCGCCCCGCTCGTACCGCCCGTGCGGCGGTCGGGCAAGGGCTCGCGACATCGATCACGGTGGGCACAGGACCTCGATTCCGGTGCGCTGGCCGCCGGCCGACAACGTCGTCGGAATCCGCTGGCCCGGCAAATCTGATTCCGCTTCGCGCGCCCATATTCGAAAGCCCCCCGGCCTGGAAGTTGGAACGTTATCCCCGTCCACCATCACGGTGGACAACTCCCCGGTCAAGACGGCCTCTCCGGACAACAAATGAGGGGTCGAAAATCCACAGAACTCTGTCTGAGGGCGTCAACCGAGGCACCGAATCTGCCATGTGATTGTCTGCGGATTGCTATCCCTGACTACTCGCCCGGCCGCCTATTTTCGAATGTGGGTACTACGAATGGAGAGACATGGGCAGGAGAGTGACGGAAAGCATTCCCGACGGCCCCGGGACCACGGCACCGGCCGAAGTCCCGTTCTTCACCCAGGCAGCCTCGTTCGAGCGGCTGTGGCCGTCCGTGCGCCGTCAGATCGAGGACGTGCTCGACTCCGGGGTCTATTCGAACGGTCCCAAGGCCGCCGAGCTTGAGGCCGCGCTGCGCGCCTACACCGGTGCCCGGCACGCCATCGCGGTGAGCTGCGGAACGGACGCCCTGGTGCTCCTGCTGCGCGCGGCCGGCGTCACGGCCGGTGACGAGGTGGTGGTGCCGGCGTTCGGGAGCGTCGCCGCGGCGACGGCCGTGGCGCTGGTCGGGGCCCGTCCGGTCTTCGCCGACGTCGACCCCGTCAGCTACGGCATCGACCCCACCTCGGCCGAGAAGGTCATCACCGCACGCACCAAGGCCCTGCTGCCGGCCCATCTGTTCTGCCAGCCTGCCGACCTGGCCGAGGTGATGGACCTGGCCGCCCGGCACGGACTGCTGGTCATCGAGGACGGCGCCGGCGGACTCGGGATGCGCTGGGGCGGCGTGCACACCGGGCTGGTTGGTGCGGGTGGCGCGTTTTCGCTCTCCACCACGATGCCGCTGGGCGCGCTCGGTGACGCCGGTCTCGTCCTCACCCACGACGATGCGCTCGCCACCCGGGTGCGCGCCCTGCGCGCCCACGGCCGCACCGCTCCCCCACCTGGCCCGAGCCGCGCCGTGGCCGCCGCCGAGGTGGCGAGGCAGGGCGCGCTGCTGGGCGGCAACGCCAAGATGGACGACGTACAGGCAGCGGTGTTGCTCGCCAGGTCGACCCGGCTCGCGGACGACGTCGCGCGCCGTGCCGAGTTGGCCGAGGCGTACGCGCCGGGCCTGCGCGGGGCGCCGGTGGTGCGCCGGCTCCCGGCGGTGGTGCAGGGCGCCCGGGCCCGCGTCGATCCGGTGTTCGCGGTGTACGCGGTGGCCGTCGACGAGCGGGACGCGCTCGTACGCCATCTGCACCGCTCCGGTGTCAGCGCCCGGCCCTGCCATCCGCACCCGCTCCACCTCCAGCCCTGCTTCGCGGACCACGGCCACCGGGCGGGCGACTTCCCGAGCGCCGAGGAGGCGGCCCGCGAGCTGGTCGCGCTGCCCCTCTACCCCGATCTGACGCCGGGACAGGTAGCCCGGGTGTGTGCCGCCGTCCGTTCCTTCGTCCCGGAAGGTGCCGTGTGATGAGTGTGGTGGACTCGGTCCCGGCGGTGGCCGCGGCCCCGGTGCCGTACGCCGGTTCGCTGCTCGACCCCGAGGCACGGGCCCTGCTGCTCGGGGCCGTGTACGAGGTGGGCACCGACCCCGAGCAGGCCACGGTGCTCGGCCGCCGCACCGCCGAGTGGGAGCGGCAGGTGGGGCTGCGGTCCGGCGCCGGTCACGTGATCGCCTGTGCGAGCGGCACGTCGGCGCTCTGTCTGGCGTTGCGCGCCTGTCGGATCGGCCCGGGCGACGAGGTGATCGTGCCCGCCTTCGGCGCGGAGCCGCTGGCCTCTACGGTGCTCACGGTGGGCGCCGTGCCGGTCTTCGCCGACGTGCACCCGGCCACCATGGTCATGGACGTGGCGGACGCGGCGCGCCGGTTGACCGGCCGCACCCGGGCCGTCGTCCCGGCCCACACCTTCACGTCCCTGGCCGACATGCGGGGCGTGCGGCAACTCGCGGACGCGCACGGGCTCACCGTCATCGAGGACGCGGCCGTCGCCCAGGAGGCGACCTTGGCCGGGCGCGCCGCCGGCACCTGGGGCGATGTCGGGCTGTACTCGTTCTTTCCTGCCAAGCCCTTCGGCATGCCGGGCGAGGGCGCGGCGGTCCTGACCGACGACGCGGAACTGGCGGACACAGTAAGGCTGTTGCGCCGCCACGGCCAGGCCGAGGCGCACGGCCCGGTCCACCACCAGGTGGGGTACGACAGCGGTTTCGACGAGGTCCAGGCGGCCTACCAACTGGCACGGCTCGCCACCCAGGACGCCAGGATCGCGCGCCGGGCGCAGATCAGCACGTACTACAGCGAGCGGTTCGCCCCGCTGCGCGAGCGCGGGCTCGGTGCGCCCGCGCCGGGCGACGAGCGGTGCCACTACGTGTACGCCGTACGGACCGGGCGGCGCGATGCGTTGGCGCGTCACCTCGCCTCCCGCGGGGTCGGCACCCGGGTCTACTATCCGCTGCCGCTGCCCCGCCTGCCCGCGTTCGCGCCGTACGCACCCGCGGGCGCGCGGTGGCCGGGGGCCGAGCGGGCCAGCGCCACGCATGTGGCGCTGCCGCTGCATCCCGGGCTCACGGAGTCCCAGGTGCGGCGCAGCGCCGGGGCCGTGTGCGAGTTCTTCGACTGATCGGGGCCGGCGGGCGGGCCGCCGGCCTGCGCCCGCCCCGCGCGCGGGGGGGGGGGGCGGGGGCGCGGGCGCCCCCCCCCCCCCCCCCCGCCCCCCCCCCCCCCCCCCCCCCCCCCCCCCCCGCC
>NZ_JBEHZD010000255.1:0-10814 GCF_040240285.1 Streptomyces sp. HSW2009
CGGAGAGAGCCGCTTCCGAGCCTCCCTGGCCGTGGCCCCCCCCCCCCGGGCGGGCCCCGCCCCCCCGCCCCCCGGGGGGCCCCCCCCCCCCCCCCCGGGGGGTCGGGGGGCGGCGGGCTACCCCCCCCCGGGGACGCAGGGCCGCCACGGCGAGCGCGCCCCACACCACGAGGCCGGCCCGCCAACTGCCGCCCAGGGCGTCGGTGACCGGGACGGTGCTCGCCGCGGCGACCGAGGTGCCGACGGCCAGTGCCATGGTGTAGAGGCCGGTCATCGGGCCCACCCGGTCCGGGAAGCGCCGCTTGACGATCACCGGCAGCAGGATGTTGCTCACCGCTATGCCGGCCAGGGCGAGCGCGCTGGCCAGCAGGAAGCCCACGGTGCCGCCGGCGAAGGGCCGGACCAGGACGCCGAGGCCGATGGCGACCAGACCCGCGCAGACCACGGTCTCCTGGCCCCAGCGCCGGGCCAGTCGGGGCGCGGTCAGCCCGAAGGCCGCGAAGCACAGGGCCGGCATCGAGGTGAGCGCGCCGGCGACGGTGCCGCTCATCCCGAGTCCGTCCCGCACCTCTTCGAGCAGCGCGCCGAGGCTGGTGATGGCGGGCCTGAGGTTGAGCGCGGCGAGGACGAGACCGGCGACGAGCAGATGGCGCTGCCACGGCCGCCCGGGCGCGGCCGACCCGCCCGCAGCCGGTGCGCCGACGGCGCCCGCCGCATCGACGGCATCCGCATCCGCTGCGCCTGCTGCGGGCGCCGTACCCGCGGCTGCCGGGGCGTCCTGGACGTCCACGGCCGTGGAGGTGCCGGCGGCGGGGGGTCGTCCGGCCGCCGGCCGGGGCCCGCCGCGCCGGACGGGTGGGCGGCCGTCCCGCGCAAGGTCGTCGTCTGTCATGGAAGCCATCATAGAATCATGGGATGAATATCTGTCCAGTCGATAAGCGGGCCGCACGGGCCCGCCGATCGGCCCCACCCGTGCAGCCGCCCGCACCGGCCCGACAGACGGTTGTGACGCCGAACCCGCGGGCGGTCGCGGCGCCAGGCCCACGAACGGGAACGGCTGCGGAGCCGCGCCCCGAGCCCACCCGGTCCGGCCCCGCAGGCCCGGGCTCCACGCACCCCGCCCCCACCCACGCCCCACACCCCGGCCTCCGCGCGGCATCATGGGGGCTTCGCCAGCCCACCAGCCGCCCCCGCCCAGGAGAGCCATGCCGCTGACCTCGCCCCGGCGTTCCGCGCTCGCCGATCAGGTGATCGCCCAGCTCCGTGCCCAGATCACCAGCGGCGAATGGCCGGTCGGCTCGCGCATCCCGACCGAACCCGAGCTCGTCGAGCAACTCGGCGTGGCCCGTAACACCGTCCGCGAGGCGGTCCGCGCCCTCGCGCACAACGGTCTGCTCGACATCCGGCAGGGCTCGGGCACCTACGTGGTCGCCACCAGCGAGTTGGCCGGCGTGATGAACCGCAGGTTCGCCGACGCCGACCCGCTGCACATCGCCGAGTTGCGCAGCGCGTTGGAGGCGGAGGCGGCCAGGCTGGCCGCGCGGCGGCGCACCGACCACGACATGCACCAGCTCACCGCCCTGTTGGAGCGGCGCGAGCTGGCCTGGGAGTCGGGTGACGCGGAGAGCTTCGTGGCGGCGGACGGTTCGCTCCACAGGGCCGTGGTCGCCGCGTCCCACAACGACGTGCTGACCCAGTTGTACGCGGACCTCGGCATGGTGCTGATCTCGTTCCTCCGGGCCGACGTCGGGGAACGGCTGCGCCCCGAGTCGTACGTGGACCACGCCCGGCTGGTGGCGGCCATCCGCGACCGGGACGAGGTGCGGGCCGCCGCCGAGGCGAGCGCGCATCCCTACAGTTGCCACGTATCCGAGGACGGGCGACACGTCGTACGGGAGGGCAGCGGGGGCTGACGGCGGCGGCGCGGCGCTGCCGGCCCGGGCCGCGGCCGGGGCGGCTCAGGCGTGGGTGACCCAGACGCCCCGGATCTCCATCCAGCAGCGGTCGGCGAGGGTCACGGCACGGGCCGGGCCCACTTCGACGGGGCGGCCGTCCACGTCCGGGTCCCACCAGCGGGCGCACTCCACGTGCAGTTGGACGCGGTCCGCGTCGGCGTCCGGGTTGAAGCAGACGGCGGTGGCCAGGCTGCCGCGTACCGAGGTCCGGCACTCCGCCTCGGTCGGCGCGGCGTCGGCCGGCGGGACCAGTAGGGCGCACAGGCCGGCCGTGGCGAGTGCGACGGCGGCCGTCCGGCGGCGGGACACGCTCACGCCGACACCTCCGGGCCAGGCGGCCGGGGGTTGCTCCCCCGGCTCTCCCACAGTGTCGCCGGGTCAGCGCCGGTGCACGACTTGAGATGCCGGACGCCCGCTCCGCCAGGAGGGCGAAGCGGGCGTCGGGCGCGAGCGGGTGGGTGGCCCGTCGAGGGTCAGGCACCCATCATGTGCACGCCACCGTCGACGTGGACGACCTCGCCGGTGGTCTTCGGGAAGAAGTCGGACAGCAGCCCGACCACGCCGCGGCCGGCGGGCTCCGGGTCGGAGAGGTCCCAGCCGATCGGGGCCCGGTGGTTCCAGACGTCGGCCAGTTCCTCGAAGCCCGGGATGGACTTGGCGGCCATCGACTTGATCGGGCCGGCCGAGATCATGTTGCAGCGGATGTTCTTGGCACCCAGGTCACGGGCGAGGTAGCGGCCGGTGGACTCCAGCGCGGCCTTCGCCACGCCCATCCAGTCGTACTTCGGCCAGGCGATCGAGCCGTCGAAGGTGATGCCGACGATGGAGCCGCCGCGCTCCTCCATCAGCGGCAGGCAGGCCGTGGTCAGCGACTTCAGCGAGTACGACGAGACGTGCAGCGCCGTCGAGACGTCGTCCCAGCTCGCCTCCAGGAAGTTGAACGCGCCCTGGGGGCCGAAGGCGATCGAGTGCACGATGCCGTCCAGGCCGGTGTCGTCGCTGGAGTGCTCGCGGATCTTGTCCGCGAGGGTGTCCAGGTGCTCCTGGTTCTGCACGTCGAGCTCGATGACCGGCGCGGGCTTGGGCAGCCGCTTGGCGATCCGCTGCACCAGCGTGATCCGGCCGAAGCCGGTCAGGATGACCTCCGCGCCCTCCTCCTGCGCCACCTTGGCGGCGTGGAAGGCGATCGAGTGGTCGGTGAGGACGCCGGTGACCAGGATGCGCTTGCCTGCGAGGATTCCACTCATGTCGTTCAGTGACCCATGCCCAATCCGCCGTCGACGGGAATGACGGCTCCAGTGATGTACGCGGCCTCGTCGGAGGCCAGGAAGCGGACCGAGGCAGCGATCTCCTCAACCTGGGCGTAGCGGCCCAGGGGTACCTGCTTCACGATGCCCTCCCGCTGCTCGTCGCTGAGCGCCCGGGTCATGTCCGTGTCGACGAAGCCGGGGGCGACGACGTTCACGGTGATGTTGCGCGACCCGAGTTCGCGGGCGAGGGAGCGGGCGAAGCCCACCAGACCGGCCTTGGAGGCGGCGTAGTTCGCCTGCCCCGCGGAGCCGAGGAGACCCACCACGGAGGAGATCAGCACGATACGGCCCTTGCGGGCGCGCAGCATGGCGCGGTTGGCGCGCTTGACGACGCGGAAGGTGCCGGTGAGGTTGGTCTCAAGGACCGTGCTGAAGTCCTCCTCCGACATGCGCATCAGCAGTTGGTCACGGGTCACGCCGGCGTTGGCGATCAGCACCTCGACCGGGCCCTGCTTCTCCTCGATCTCCTTGTACGCCTGCTCGACCTGCTCCGGCTCAGTGATGTCGCACTTGACGGCGAGGAACCCGGCCGGGGGCTCGCCGGAGCGGTAGGTGATGGCGACCTTGTCCCCCGCGTCGGCGAACGCGCGAGCGATGGCGAGGCCGATGCCCCGGTTTCCTCCGGTGACGAGAACCGAGCGGCTCAAGGGTTCACCCTTTCGATCAGCGGTCTGGATACCCCAAAAACTATCGGTCCTGAGGCCACAACGGGGAAGCCGCCTCCCACAGGGGCGTACGGCGCGCACTGTGGGGTCCCTACAGAAGTCGGTACGGGCGGCCTCCGGCCCGTCGCGAGCAGGGCCGACCACGCTCCGTGACGGTGGGGCCACGCGGCCCGGCAGGGGGCGCACCGCGGGCGGGCACCGCGCCGCGGCAGGGGCGCCGGACCGCTCCGGATGCCGCTCCGGGCGCCCGGTCGGGCGCTGCGCCAAAACCGTGCCGGCCCGGCGAGGCCGCGTGATTCACTGCGATCACGAATCGAGTTCATGGAGAAGGTGAGGCGCCCGTGGCGCACGAGATTGATGAGACCTTCCTCGCCCTGCCGTTGCGCGCACTGGCCGATGCGGCGCGCGCCCGGGCCTGGGCGCTCGGCGCCGCGCACGCGGACTTCCGCTTCGAGCGGGTGCGCAGCGCGTCGTGGCGGTTGCGCGACGCCAAGCTGGCCGGCTCCTCCGACAGCACGGAGCTCGGGTACGCGGTGCGGGTGGTGCACGGCGGGGCCTGGGGCTTCGCCTCCGGCGTGGACCTGACGATGGACGCGGCGGCCCGGGTGGCCGGCCAAGCGGTGGCGATGGCCAAGCTGTCCGCGCAGGTCAGCAAGGCGGCCGGGGCCAGCGACGCGGTGGAGCTCG
The DNA here is from genome assembly GCF_040240285.1 of Streptomyces sp. HSW2009. Taxonomy (NCBI): domain Bacteria; kingdom Bacillati; phylum Actinomycetota; class Actinomycetes; order Kitasatosporales; family Streptomycetaceae; genus Streptomyces; species Streptomyces sp. HSW2009. Next base: position 4,618 of record NZ_JBEHZD010000255.1, read on the forward strand.
CGGCCGAGCCGGTGCATGCGGACCAGACCTGGGTCTCCGCGTACGAGATCGACCCGTTCGCGGTGCCGGACGCGGACAAGACCGGGCTGCTGGCGCAGTGGAGCGAGCGGCTGCTGGCCGCCGACGGCGTGGCGCACGCGGACGCCTCGCTGCTGACGGTGCACGAGAACAAGTTCTACGCGGACACCGCGGGCACCGTGACCACCCAGCAGCGGGTGCGGCTGCACCCGACGCTGACGGCGGTGGCGGTGGACCCGGCGACGGGCGAGTTCGACTCGATGCGCACGCTGGCGCCGCCGGTCGGCCGCGGCTGGGAGTACCTGACGGGCACCGGCTGGGACTGGGACGCGGAGCTCGCCGGCATCCCCGACCTGCTGGCCGAGAAGATGCGCGCGCCCGCGGTCGAAGCCGGCGCGTACGACCTGGTCGTCGACCCGTCCAACCTGTGGCTGACCATTCACGAGTCGATCGGCCACGCCACCGAGCTCGACCGCGCGCTGGGGTACGAGGCGGCGTACGCGGGCACCTCGTTCGCCACCTTCGACCAACTGGGCACGCTGGCGTACGGCTCGCCGATCATGAACGTGACCGGGGACCGCACCGCCGAGCACGGGCTCGCCACCATCGGTTTCGACGACGAGGGGGTGGCCGCGCAGTCCTGGGACCTGGTCAAGGGCGGCACCCTGGTGGGCTACCAGCTCGACCGTCGGATCGCCGCGCTGACCGGCTTCGAGCGCTCCAACGGCTGCGCGTACGCCGACTCCCCCGGCCACGTACCGGTGCAGCGGATGGCGAACGTCTCGCTCCAGCCGGCGCCGGACGGGCCCTCCACCGACGAGCTGATCGGGGACGTGGAGCGCGGCATCTACGTGGTGGGCGACCGGTCCTGGTCGATCGACATGCAGCGGTACAACTTCCAGTTCACCGGACAGCGCTTCTTCAAGATCGAGAACGGCCGGCTGGCCGGTCAGCTCCGCGACGTGGCCTACCAGGCGACCACCACCGACTTCTGGGGCTCGATGAGCGCGGTCGGCGGCCCGCAGACGTACGTCCTCGGCGGGGCGTTCAACTGCGGCAAGGCCCAGCCGGGCCAGGTCGCCGCCGTCTCGCACGGCTGCCCCTCCGCGCTGTTCCGCAATGTGAACATCCTGAACACCACGCAGGAGGCCGGGCGATGAGCGCCACTCCCCACAGCAGCACCCCGCACGAGATCGTCGAACGCACCCTTGAGCTCTCCCGCGCCGACGGCTGCGTGGTGATCGCGGACGAGCACTCAAGCGCCAACCTGCGCTGGGCCCGCAACGCGCTGACCACCAACGGCGTCACCCGCGGCCGTACGCTCACGGTGATCGCCACGGTCGACGGCGCCCAGGGCACCGCGACCGGTGTGGTGACGCGGTCCGCGGTGACCGCCGACGACCTGGAGCCGCTGGTGCGCGCCGCGGAGGCGGCGGCCCGCGAGGCCGGCCCGGCCGAGGACGCGGGGCCGCTGGTCAGTGGCGGTGCGCCGGCGGCGGACTTCACCGCGGCGCCCGCCGCGCCCACCACACCCCCGGCGCCCGCCCAGGCACCCGCGCCGGCCTACCCGGCCCAGCCGCCGGCGGCCCACGCGACCCCGCCCGCGACACCCGCACCACCGGCCACGGCACCACCGGCCATCACCCCGGCCCAGGCCACTCCGCACCCCGCCGCCGCACCGGCCCAGGCCACTCCGCAACCGACCGCCCCGCCGCACGCCGCCGCCCCGCCCCCGAGCACCCCGGCCGGCACGCCCGCGAGCACCCCGGCACTCACGCCGCCCCCTGCCCCGCAGCCCCACCCGACCCCCCAACCGACCTCACAGCCACAGCACCTCCACCAGCCCCCTGCGCCACAGCAGTCGGCCCCCCACGCAACGCCCGCCCCGCACCCCGCGGCCCCCGCCCCGCACGCGCCGGCCGCCGCGCACCCCTACGGCTATCCGCACCAGCCGGCCGGTGCCCAGCAGGCGTACGGCTACCCGCAGGCGCCCGCCGCCGGGCAGCACCCGGCCGGCTTCGGCCCGGCCGGTTACGCCACGGCCGGCCCCGGGCAGCAGGCCACCGGGGCCGGCGGTTTCGGCGCTCAGTCGCCGGGCGCCCCGAGCGCCGCGGCGGGCGGCGGTGACGGCACGCCGCCGCGCAAGCGCGGTCGGGGCAAGCTGGTGGCGCTCGGCGCTGCGGGGTTGCTGGTGTTCGCCGCCGCGGGCGGGGCCACCACGTACGTCCTGCTCAAGGACGACGACAAGAAGACGGACCAGGCGGACCAGGCGGGCCCGGCGGAGCAGGGCGACGGCAAGAAGAAGTCCGCCGGGACGCCCGGCCAGCCCAAGGACACGGCCAGCGGGCCGCCGACCAGCACGCCGGACGGGACGTCCGACGGCTCCGACAGCGCGAGCCCGACGGCGCCGACCGTGATCCCGGACCCGAAGCCGGTGCAGTACAACGGCATCAACCTGCCCGACGACTACCACCTGTTCTTCGCCGCCGACCCCATCAAGCCGGACGACGGCGACACCAAGAACGACGTCGTCTACACCAACAGCCTCGGCGACCGCTCGCTCAGCACCCAGTCGAACGGCAGCAAGCTGGTGCTGCTCAACAATGCGCAAGAGGGCTCGCTCGACACCTGCCGCACCGAGACCCGGTTCGCCACCACGATCAACTTCGACCGCATCCCCAAGGGCGCCCGCATCTGCGTCCGTACCGGCTCCGGGCACATCGGGCTGGTCACCTTCAACGGCTTCGCGCCCGAGTCCGACCCGAGCGACTACATCAAGATCGACCTCACGGTGTGGCGCAATGCGCTTGAGGTCGAAGACCAGTCCTAATCCACCCGTCTCCGCCGGCCGTTTTAGCCGGCTTTGGCGACCGGTTTTCGCCCTGCGTATAGCGCGCTGTGCGGAGCGTGGCGTTAACTGAGCCGCGTCTTCCGTGTGTACGTGGGGCGCGGAAGGCCGCGGGCGGACACAGGAGATGGGGAGGCGGTCAGTGTTACCAAGCGATGAAGCGTGGTGCGGTCGGCCATCCGACGTCTTGGTGGTGGAGGGCGCGGCAGCGGTGGGACACCGGTGGCCCGTTGGTGTCGAAGCGGACCCGAAGGCGTTCGAGTTGGGACGTGCGGTGTCCAGGTTGCGGTGTGAACTGGCCGCGTATCCGGCTGAGTTGCCGGACCGGGCCGTAGCGGACGAACAGCTCACGGCGCTGGAGGCGATGGTCCGCGAGGGCCGCGCCGAGGTGCCGGTGCTGCGGCGTTCGCTGTTGCTGATAGCGAGTTCGCTGGGATCGGTGAGCGCACTGGGCGTCTCGGTGGCCGCGGTCAGGGCCGCCATCGACCAGTTCGGCGCGGTGCCGTACCAGCAGGAACGTCCGACGGATCGCTGAACCCGGGCGGGCCGTCCGTCCCCCTGACGGCCCGCCGCCGGACCCATCCGCGCGCCCGGCAGGCCCCCCGTGGCCCCCGGCAGACCCCGCAGCCCTCAGCGGGACCCGGCGGTGGCGAGGGCCTGCGACAGGTCGCGGGCCACCTCTTTCAGTAGCGGCACGATGGTGTCGGTGGCGGCCTCCGTCACCCGGCCTGCGGGGCCCGATACGGAGATGGCCGCGGCCGTCGGCGCGTCCGGCACCGGCACGGCCAGGCACCGCACGCCGATCTCCTGCTCGTTGTCGTCCACCGCGTACCCCGTGGTCCGTACGGTCTCCAGGGCCGCGAGGAAACCCTCGGGCGTGGTGAGCGTCAACTCGGTCGCGGCCGGCATCCCGGTCCGTGCGAGCAGGGCCCGGACCGCATCGTCCGACGCGTGCGCGAGCAGCGCCTTGCCCACGCCCGTCGCGTGGGGCAGCACCCGCCGGCCGACCTCGGTGAACATCCGCATCGAGTGCCGGGACGGCACCTGCGCCACGTAGACCACCTCGTCGCCGTCGAGCAGTGCCATGTTGGCCGTCTCGCCGGTCTCCTCCACCAGCCGCGTCAGATACGGCCGCGCCCAGGTCCCCAGCAGCCGGGACGCGCTCTCGCCGAGCCGGATCAGCCGCGGCCCGAGCGAGTAGCGCCGGTTGGGCTGCTGGCGCACGTAACCGGAGGCGACCAGGGTGCGCATCAGCCGGTGGATGGTGGGCAGCGGCAGCCCGCTGCTCGCGGACAACTCGCTGAGCCCGACCTCGCCCCCGGCGTCGGCCATCCGCTCCAGGAGGTCAAAGGCGCGTTCGAGGGATTGGACGCCGCCCGAGCTGGTGGAGGAGGCGGTCTTGGACCGGGCGGACGACGGCACGTCGACATCCTTTCGAGACGGCGGTGGACGGCCGGTGTACGGGGCGGGCCCGCCGACCGACCGGCCCTCGGCAGCCTACCCGCCCACGAAGTCCCGCACTGCGCCGTCCACATGCTGCGATCGCTGATAGCTGGGGATTTGTCCGTGGCATGATCCGCGCCGCGTTCGCCGCCGTGTTGCGGACCGCTTTACGGGCCGACAAGTGCGCCGTCGAAGGCTTGCAGTTGAGGTGGAGTGTGCTTCAACTGTCGTTTCTCGTAAGGGAGTTGATGGTCGATTCGGGCCGGTGTCGGCTCGGGGTCGGCCGGTCGGTGGGCTACTTGGCTCCGAGGTGGAAGAGGAGGAACAGGAAGGCCGCGAAGATGTGCACGCCCACCAGGTAGAACGAGACCCGGATGGTCAGGCCCCAGGGCGCGCGGTCCTCCTCGTTCATCGCCTTGCCGGCCGGGGCCTCGCCCTCGTCCGCGCCCGCGGCCGGGGCGGGGGCCGGGGCCGGGACGGGCGCGTGCGGCGCGGGCGGCTGGTCGGGGCGCGGGGCTCGGCCGCTGCGGAGGTCGGCGGGCGGCGTCTGCTCGGTCATGTGGGATCGGTCCTTCCGATGACGCGGTGGCCGCGGTCGCCCAGGCACAGCCCGGACGTGCCGCTCTGGAGCAGGGTGTGCAGGAACAGCAGCTCGGCGCCGCCCGGCGAGGCGGCGGCGATCCGGTGCGGGGTCATCGAGTCGAAGTGCGCGGCGTCGCCGGTGGCGAGCTCGTGCACCGCGTCGCCGAGCGCCAGCCGCAGCCGCCCGCTCAGCACGTACAGCCACTCCTCGCCCGGATGCACCCGCACCAGGTCGTCCTGGACGCCGGCGAGCGGTACGTGGACGCGCAGCGCCTGCATGGCGCGGCCGGAGCCGCCGCCGCGCCAGTACGTCCAGCCGCCGGCCGGGGACGCTTCCATGCGGTCGGCCCGCACGATCGGGTCCTGCTCGGCGGGTGCCTCGCCGAGCAGGTCGGATACCGTGGAGCCGTACATCCGTGCCAGTACCAGCAGCATCGGCAGCGAGGGCTGGCGGCGGCCGGTCTCCAGCCGTGAGAGGTGGGCGGGGGAGAGGCCGGCGCGCTGGGCGGCCGACTCCAGCGTGAGTCCGGAGCGTCGCCGCAGGTCGCGCAGGCGGGGCGCGACCGTGGGCAGCTCCGCTGCGGACTCCTCGGGCAGCGAGGTCATGTGTCCGGTATAGCCGGACCGTGCCCCGCAGGCAAAAGTTTTGCCTCTGGGGCAAATTCTGGATGGAGAGTGGAGCCGGGTCGGGTCCCGTGAACTCCTGGGAAACATCGGCGAGTTGTCGTTGACATGCCATGGTCTACGCGCGTCATGCTAGGTCCCATGAGGATTCCCCCACGCATCGCGCGCATTGGCGCCCTCGGCGCCCTCGCCACGTCTCTGCTCGTCGGCGGCCCGGCCGTGGCGGCCACGCCGACCGTTGACCACGCGGCCTCCACCGCGTCCGTGACCCTCTCCCGAGCGGCCGTCGGCAGCATCTGCTACAACGCGCTGCCCTCGCAGGCGCACGACACCCTCCGGCTGATCGACCGGGGTGGCCCGTTCCCCTACCCGCAGGACGGCACCGTCTTCCAGAACCGCGAGAACCTGCTGCCCAAGCAGTCGCGCGGCTACTACCACGAGTACACCGTGAAGACCCCCGGCTCCTCCGACCGCGGTGCGCGGCGCATCGTGACCGGCGAGCGCAGCCAGGAGGACTACTACACCTCCGACCACTACCGCTCGTTCAAGCTCGTCATGTACGGCTGCTGACGTTCCTCTCCCCGCGGGCGCCCCCCGGGCCGGCGGGGGGCCCCCCCCGCGGGGGGGGGGGGGCCCCCCCCCCCCCCCCCCCCCCCCCGGGGGGGGGGGGCGGCGGCGCGCC
>NZ_JBEHZD010000256.1:0-10799 GCF_040240285.1 Streptomyces sp. HSW2009
CCGCCGCTGCGGGGCTGGTGTGGGGCGCGGCGGGTTGGGGCCGGGGGGGTCCGCCGGGGGGCGGGGCGGGGGGGCGCGGGCCGGGGGGGGGGGGGGGCCCCGGCCGCCCCCCCCCCCCTGACCCTGGCCGCCCTGCTGCTGTACGGGTGGCTGCCTGCGGTCGTCATCAGCCTGGCCGTCGTCGTCCTGGTCGGCGCGGCCCGGCGGCACCGCTGGCGACAGGCCCTGCTGCACGGCGCCGTGGACATCCTCGGCATCGGCGCCGCCGGCCGGGCCCTGGCGGCGCTCGGCACCATCCCCTCGGTGGAGCACCCCTGGCGCCCCGCCGCGTGGAACCTGTACGTCATCCCGCAGATCGCCCTGGTCGCCTTCGCCTACCTGCTGGTGACCCGGGCCCTGCACTGGTACACGATGGCCCCGCGCGGCGGCGGCCTGCGCACCGTCGTGCGGACCGCCATCGTCCGCCAGGCGCTGGTCGGCATCGCGCTGCTGGGGATCGCGCCGCTCATCGTCGTCGTCGGCGTGCACACCCCGATGCTGCTGCCGCTGTTCGCGGTGCCGCTGATAGCGCTGGACTCCACGCTGTGGATCGCCCGGGTGCGCGCCGAGGAACAACTGCGCGACCCGCTCACCGGCCTGCCCAACCGCCAGTGGCTCCTGGAACGCACCTGGTCGGCGCTGGACGAGGCCGAGCGGGCCGGCACCCGGTCGGCCCTGGTCCTCATCGACCTCGACCGCTTCCGCTCCGTCAACGACACCCTGGGCCACCTCGCCGGCGACCGGCTGCTGTTGCAGATCGCCGAGCGGCTGCGGCTCGCGCTGCCGCGCGGCGCGGAGGTGGCCCGGCTCGGCGGCGACGAGTTCGCCGTACTGCTGCCCACCGCCGACTCCCTCACCAGCGCCCAGCGCGCCGCCCGCTCGCTGATCGCCGCCCTCGGCTCACCGCTCGACCTGGACGGGCTCACCCTGGTCCTGGAGGCCAGCGCGGGCGTCGCCGTCTTCCCCGACCACGCCATAGACGCGGAGGGCCTGCTGCGCCGGGCGGACGTCGCGATGTACCAGGCCAAGCGGGACCGCAGCGGCACGGAGGTGTACGAGGCGCGCCGCGACGGCAACACGCCCGACCGGCTCGGCCTCCTCGGCGACCTGCGCCGCGCCCTGGACGCCGGCGACGTGGAACTGCACTACCAGCCCAAGGTCGGCTTCGACGGGCACGTCGCCGGTCTTGAGGCGCTGGTGCGCTGGGTCCACCCGGACCGGGGGAAGGTGCCGCCGGACGAGTTCATCGCGATGGCCGAGAGCTCGGGCCTGATGCCCAAGCTGACGGAGTACGTGTTGGAGACGGCGCTCGGCCAGGTCGCCGAGTGGCGGGCGGCGGGCCTCGACGTGCCGGTCGCGGTGAACGTCTCCCCGCGCGACGTGCACACCCCCGGCTTCGCCGGCGCGGTCGCTGCCCGGCTGGCCAGGCACGGCGTACCGCCAGGGGCGCTGCAACTGGAGATAACCGAGCACGTCCTGTTGGAGGACCCGCAGCGGGCCGCCGACACCATGGCCGGGCTGACCGGGCACGGGGTCAAGATGTCGCTGGACGACTTCGGCACCGGCTACTCCTCGCTGGTCCACCTGCGCCGGCTGCCGGTGAGCGAGTTGAAGATCGACCGGTCGTTCGTGGCCCGCCTGGTGGTGGACAACGAGGATGCGGAGATCGTCCGCTGCACCCTGGACCTCGCCCACTCGCTGGGGTTGCTGGTCGTCGCTGAGGGCGTGGAGGACGACGAGACCTGGGAGCGGTTGCGCGACCTGGGCTGCGACGCGGTGCAGGGGTGGCTGGTCGCCGCGGCGATGCCGCCCGAGGAGACGACGGCCTGGCTCAAGCTCCGGGGCAAGAGCGGCTGGCAGCGCGAGGCCGAGCGGGCCCAGGTGCGGTCGGCGCCGACGGCGGAAGTGGCCGTGCCGGCGCCGGCCGAGGAGAAGGCTCCCGCCGCGACGGTGAGCAAGGAAGCGGACCAACCGGTGACATAGCCGTCACATCGGTTGTTGCCGCAACGTTTTGCCTGCGGTCGGCGGCCCGGCGGGTCCATCGACCCGCGGCTGGCGCCCGTAGCGGCCCCGTGCACGGTTCGACGCAGGGCCGGCCGCGAGCCCGCTCACGGCCTGGGCCCGCCCCGTCTGGCCGGTCTGCCCCCGGGCCCCGTAGCGGGGCTGTACGCGCCGCTGGGCGGGCGTGGGCGTCCTGTGGGCGCCGTGGGGCGGGGACGGCGCAAGGCCCCGGCTGCCGAGGGCGGTGGCGCTGTTAGTGCCCCCCCGGCCGTCGGGGCGGTGGCGCCGGCGTTAGCGCGCGATGAGGCGCTCGACCAGTTCCGGAACCCACTCCACGTACTCGACCTCGGCTCCGTCGGCGTGGCGGGCGTAGAGGAAGCGTCCGGTGGGGCTGGGGGCGACGGGGGTGGTGAGCGTGGCACCGGCGGCGGTGAGGGTCGCCCGGCACGCGTCGAGGTCCGAGACGACCACGGTGGCCGAGGCGTGCGCGTACTTCGCCCGCTCCTCGGCCGGCCCGGCGATGACGAGGAAGTCGCCGATGGCGGCCAGTTCGACGGCCTCGAAAGCGAGCCGCAGATCGGGTTCGGCGCCGGTCAACTCGCGCAACAGCGGCAGCGCGCGGTCCAGGTCGTCCGTCCACAGCCGGGCGTACGTCTTGAGGATGCTCATGGGTCTCCCCGTCCTGGGCGACCGTCTCCGCGGCAGGCGGGCGACGGCGGCCGTTCACGATCACGTGCGGTCAGTCGAAACGGTAGGGACGTATGTTCTGACGTGGAAGAACGCACTTTTTGGTGAGAGAGGAACGCCATGGGAACCGAGCACGCCGGCGGCCCGCCCCCAGGCCCCGACGTGGCCCCCACGGACCTCACCCACGCTGACCCCACCCCCCCGGACCGCACCGGCCCCGCCCCCCGGCACGTCGGCTCCGTGCGCGCCGACCCCGCGCGCGTAGAGCCGAGGTACGCCGACCGCCCGCACGGCGATCCGGGGCACGACGATCCGAGGCGCGGCGATCTGCACCGCACCGGCTCGCTGGCGCGCGAGATCTTGGGCGCGGTGGCCAACAAGTGGGCGCTGCTGGTCATCAACACGCTGGGCGAGCGGACGCTGCGCTTCACCGAGTTGCACGCCGAGGTGGACGGCATCAGCCACAAGATGCTCACCCAGACCCTGCGCCACTTGGAACGCGACGGCGTGGTGCACCGGACGGTGCACCCCACGGTGCCGCCCCGGGTGGAGTACCGGCTCACCGCGCCCGGCCAGGCGCTGCGGACGACGGTCAACAGCATGTGCGCCTGGACCCGCCACTACCTGGACGAGATCGAAACGGCCCGCCACCGCTTCGACGCCGGCCCCGGCCCCGGCCCGAACCGGGGTGCCCGCACGGCGACGGGCTGATGCGCGGCAGGGACGACGGGGCAGAGGGGGGCTCCGGTGTGCCCCGTACGGTGCGCAGCCCCCTGCTCCGTGGGATTGATCGCCCCGTGCCCCGTACGTACAGTGCGCGGCCCCGTGCCCCGTACGGGAATGTCGCCCCGCCCCGTGGGCCCGTGCCCCGTGGGCCCCTCGCGCGCGCGGGCGCGACGCGCCCCGTACGAGGCAGGCCGCCCCACTCCGCGCTCGGCCCCACCGGCTCCGGGTCAGTCGCAAGGCCCGGCCCCGCCCCGTACGCGTACCCGCGCGCACCCGCTCGCGCAGTCGCCCGCTCCGGGGTTGACGCGGACGTGAGGGGGCCGCGTGGGTGGGGCGGTGGGAAGCGCTTCGTCGGGGGCGGGGCGTGGCGCATAGGATTGGGCGGGCGTCACGGCTCGGTGTGCGGGGCTCTCTCGGCCCCGTACCGCTGGTTCCGGCCCGCGACGCCGGCCCGGACCCGAGCCGGAACCCGGACGCCGCAGACCCACGAACCCAGCCAAGCCAAGAACCGAAGCCCAGAACCCAAGCCAAGAACCCAGAGGATCGCTGCATGCCTGGCATCACGCGCGAGGAGGTCGCCCACCTCGCTCGGCTGTCGCGTCTTGAGCTGAAGGACGAAGAGCTCGACCACTTCGCCGAACAGCTCGACGTGATCATCGGCGCGGTCGCCCGCGTTTCCGATGTCGCCTCCGAGGACGTCCCCCCGACCTCCCACCCGCTGCCGCTGACCAACGTCATGCGGCCGGACGAGGTCCGCCCGTCGCTGACCCCGCAGGAGGCGCTGTCCGGCGCCCCGGCGCAGGAGCAGCAGCGTTTCAAGGTTCCGCAGATCCTGGGGGAGGAGTGACCGCCGTGCCGGGTACCACCGAATTGATCAAGCTCACGGCGGCCGAGACCGCCGCCAAGATCGCCGCGGGCGAGGTGACCGCGGTGCAGGTCACCGAGGCCCACCTGGCCCGGATCGCCGCGGTCGACGAGAAGGTGCACGCCTTCCTGCACGTGGACCGCGAGGGCGCGCTCGCCCAGGCCCGCGCCGTGGACGAGAAGCGCGCCCGGGGCGAGGAGCTGGGCCCGCTCGCCGGCGTGCCGCTGGCGCTGAAGGACATCTTCACCACCAAGGGCGTGCCGACCACCGTCGGTTCCAAGATCCTCGAAGGTTGGATTCCGCCGTACGACGCCACGCTCACGCAGCGGCTGAAGGCCGCCGACGTGGTCATCCTCGGCAAGACCAACATGGACGAGTTCGCCATGGGCTCGTCCACCGAGAACAGCGCGTACGGGCCCACCGGCAACCCGTGGGACCTGACCCGCATCCCCGGCGGCTCCGGTGGCGGCTCGTCCGCCGCGCTCGCCTCGTACCAGGCGCCGCTCGCGATCGGCACCGACACCGGTGGTTCGATCCGCCAGCCCGCGGCCGTCACCGGCACCGTCGGCGTCAAGCCGACCTACGGCGCCGTCTCGCGCTACGGCATGGTCGCCTTCTCCTCCTCGCTCGACCAGGGCGGCCCGTGCGCCCGCACGGTGCTGGACGCCGCCCTGCTGCACGAGGTCATCGCCGGCCACGACCCGCTGGACTCCACCTCCATCGACGCCCCGGTGCCGTCCGTGGTGGCGGCTGCCCGCGAGGCGGACGTGCGCGGGCTGCGCGTGGGCGTGGTGAAGGAGTTCGGCGGCGAGGGCTACCAGGCCGGCGTGATGCAGCGCTTCAACGAGTCCGTGGAACTGCTGCGCGAACTCGGTGCCGAGGTCGTTGAGGTCTCCTGCCCGTCCTTCGACCGGGCGCTGGCCGCGTACTACCTGATCGCGCCCTCCGAGTGCTCCTCCAACCTGGCCCGCTTCGACGCCATGCGCTACGGCATGCGCGTCGGCGACGACGGGACCCGCTCGGCCGAGGACGTCACCGCGCTGACCCGCGAGGCCGGTTTCGGCGACGAGGTCAAGCGCCGCATCATGCTCGGCACCTACGCCCTCTCGTCGGGCTACTACGACGCGTACTACGGCTCCGCGCAGAAGGTTCGTACGCTCATCACGCGCGACTTCGAGCGCGCCTTCGCCACCGTCGACGTGCTGGTCTCGCCGACCACGCCGACGACCGCCTTCCCGATCGGGGAGCGCGCGGACGACCCGATGGCGATGTACCTGGCCGACCTGTGCACCATCCCGGCCAACCTGGCGGGGAACGCCGCCATGTCGCTGCCCTGCGGCCTCGCGCCGGAGGACGGGCTGCCGGTGGGGCTCCAGATCATCGCGCCCGCCATGGCCGACGACCGGCTCTACCGGGTCGGCGCGGCCGTCGAGGCGGCGTTCGTCGAGCGCTGGGGCCACCGTCTGCTGGAGGAGGCGCCGTCGTTGTGAGCGCCAACCCCGTGAGTGTCGCGCGCACGCCCGCTGGGCCGCGCCCGACTACGACATCCGCCCCGCTGCACCCTGCGGGCGGGGAAGCGAAGAGGAGCAGCCTGTGAGTGGCAAGCTGGAGAAGGCCAAGGGGTTCAAGAAGTCCAAGCCCGGCCTCTACCTTTCCATCGGTACGACGCTGTTCGGCGCGGTGAGCATCATCAAGCAGGGCAAGAAGGCCCGCGTCGAGAACGACACGCTGCAACTCGTGGACGCCGTGGTCTCCGCCGCGGCCATCGCCACCGGTGTCGCCCTGCTCTTCCGTGAGCTCAAGCGGCTCGGCGACGACGACGTCCTGCTGGGCTGAGAGGTTAGTTTTCCGTGACCGTCACTGAACTGGTGTCGTACGAGGACGCGCTGACCACCTACGACCCCGTCATGGGGCTTGAGGTGCACGTGGAACTCGGCACCAAGACCAAGATGTTCTGCGGGTGCTCCACCACCCTGGGTGCCGAGCCGAACGCGCAGACCTGCCCCACCTGTCTCGGCCTGCCCGGCTCGCTGCCGGTGGTCAACGCCATCGGCGTCGAGTCCGCCATCAAGATCGGCCTCGCCCTGCACTGCGAGATCGCCGAATGGTGCCGCTTCGCCCGGAAGAATTACTTCTATCCGGACATGCCGAAGAACTTCCAGACCTCGCAGTACGACGAACCGATCGCCTTCAACGGCTACCTGGACGTCCAACTGGAGGACGGGGAGGTCTTCCGGGTCGAGATCGAGCGCGCCCACATGGAGGAGGACACCGGCAAGTCCACCCACGTGGGCGGCGCCACCGGCCGCATCCACGGCGCCTCGCACTCGCTGCTCGACTACAACCGGGCCGGCATCCCGCTCATCGAGATCGTCACCAAGCCGATCGTCGGAGCGGGCGAGCGCGCACCCGAGGTCGCCAAGGCGTACGTCGCCGAGCTGCGCGAGCTGATCAAGGCGCTCGGCGTCTCCGATGCCCGGATGGAAATGGGCCAGATGCGGTGTGACGTCAACCTCTCGCTGCGCCTCAAGGGCGTCGAGAAGTTCGGCACCCGCTCGGAGACCAAGAACGTCAACTCGCTGCGCTCCGTCGAGCGCGCCGCCCGCTTCGAGATCCAGCGGCACGCCGCGGTGCTCTCCGGCGGCGGCACGATCGTGCAGGAGACCCGCCACTTCCACGAGGAGGACGGGTCCACCACGGCCGGCCGGATCAAGGAGGAGGCCGAGGACTACCGGTACTTCCCCGAGCCCGACCTGGTGCCGGTGGCGCCGTCCCGTGAGTGGGTCGAGGAACTGCGTGCCGGCCTGCCCGAACTGCCGCGGGTGCGCCGCAACCGGCTGCGCGAGGAGTGGGGCATCTCCGAGCACGAGATGCAGTCGGTCCTCAACGCGGGCGTCATCGACCTGATCACCGCCACCATCGAGGCGGGCGCCGACGCGGCGGCGGCCCGCAAGTGGTGGATGGGCGAACTGGCCCGGCGCGCCAACGAGGACGGCATCGACCCGGCGGCGCTGCCGATCACCCCGGCCCAGGTGGCCCGGGTCGCGGCGCTGGTCGCCGAGGGCGCGCTCAACGACAAGCTGGCCCGCCAGGTCATCGAGGGCGTGCTCGCGGGCGAGGGCGACCCGGACGTGGTCGTCGACAAGCGCGGCCTGAAGGTCGTCTCCGACGAGGGCGCGCTCGGCACCGCCGTGGACGAGGCCATCGCCGCCAACGCGGCCATCGCGGACAAGATCCGCGGTGGCAAGGTCGCCGCGGCGGGCGCGCTGGTGGGCGCCGTCATGAAGGCCACCCGCGGCCAGGCGGACGCGGCCCGGGTGCGCGAACTGATCCTGGAGCGGCTCGGCGTGACGGAGTAGCGTCCACGGTCGCCCGCGGGCGGCGTGCGGGATGTTGTGTACGAGGTGGGCCCCGCCGGGGGGGGGGGGGCCCGCGGGGGGTTTTGGGGGGGCGGGCGGGGGGGGGGGTGGGGGGGGGGGGGGGGTGGCGGGGGGGGGGGGTGGGGGCGGCGCGGGGCGGGGCGCCGAGGGGGGGGGGGGGGGGGGGGGGGGTTGGGTGGGGGGGGGGGGGCCGGGCGGGGGGGGCGGGGGCCACTCGTGGTTTATGGGGCGCGCGTACGGGGCTGGCTGTGCGGTACGGGGCGGCTTCGCGCGCGGGGGCGTACGGGGCTGCGCGGTACGGGGCCCATTCGCGCGCACGAGGCCGTACGGTACGGGGCCGCTCCGCGCGGGGGCGTACGAGTGGTGGTGAACTCCGGGGCGGTCACCGACTGGGCCGCTTCGCGGGCGGGCGCGCCCGAGCCTCGCCGGCAGGGTCCGGGCCGCCGAGGACGGCCGCTTCGCGCGCGGGGGCGTACGGTGCCGGGCGCGGCCCTGTGGCGCACCGACGGGGCCGGCCCGACGGGGCCCGCTACCGCACGCCGATGACGATCGCGAGCGGGCCGTTGCGCTCCGTCGGCTCGTCCGGGTCGCTGACGAGTTCCTCGCCCAGGTACAGGCGCCCGCGCGCGTACTGGACCTGACCGCCGGCCTCGAACGACGCCTCGGTGTCGCGGCCTTCGGGGCCGTTGCGCAGCAGCAGGGTCTTGCGGTGGCTGCGCGGATCGATCCGCCAGACGGCGCCGCCGTCACCACCCAGCGTCGTCTCCTGATAGGCGAGGACGGAGCCGTCCGCGTCCAGCCCCAGGACGCGCAGGTTCGCGTCGGGGGAGCCGGGCGTGCGGCCGGCCTCCTTGCCGGTGCCGAGGGCGAAGGCGACGACCTCGTTCATGGTGGCGGCGTCCACGTCCTGCTCCGTGGCGAGGAAGACCGCGTCCGCCTCCTTGCTCACGGCCAGCTCCGTACAGCTCTCCACGACCGACGGCTGGCAGTCCACCTCGTACCGGTCGCCGCCCACCGCGATCGTGCTGCGCACGGTGGCGCGGGCGGCGCCGTCGTCGATGGCCAACAGGTCGGTGACACCGGTGGCCTGCTTGCGCTCGTCCTCGATGCCGAGGGCGAGCGGAGCGGTGGAGAGCACGTGCAGGTACTCGATGCCCTTGGCCACCTGGTACGTGGAGCGGGCCTGCCGGGTCTTCGGGTCGAGCGTCTGGACGTCGACGGTGGGCGTGGAGATGTCGCCGCAGTGGCGCACCGCGACCAGCCTGGCGCCACCGCCGTACCCCACGTCGCGGCAGTCCGCGTCCTCCTCCGGCTTCCACAGCGCTGCCCCGTCGAGCGACCAGGCGGCCCCGCCGTCGGAGCCGCCCGCCGCCACCGTGCCGCCGCCCACCGTCACCTCGTCGAACATCACCCGGTGCCCGTACTCGCCGGTGACCTCATGCTGCCAACGTAATTTCCCCTGTCGTAGGTCGAGCAGCCCGATCTGGGTGCACACCGGATTGTCCCGATCGCCGCCGTGGAACAGCACCGGGGTCAGCCCATCGGGCGTGACGTGCGGCGTGGTCCCACATATTTCGCCGCCCAACGGTATTTCCCATTGCACGGCACCACCCGCCAGTGGATATCCGGTGACCTTTTTGACGCCGGCCTTCACGAAGTGCCGGTCGGTCGTCCACAGGCCCTCCACCTTGACCAGGTCCTTTCCCACCTTCGGTGTCGGAATCTCGCTGAGAATGCGGGCCTGCGGGGCCTTCTTCCCGCCCGCGTCGGAGGAGGTGTCACCGCTGGCGGCGAACCATATGCCACCGGCCACCAGTGCGATGGCGGCCAGGGCCCCCATGACGAGGGAGGCCGTACGGTTCCTGCGCCGCCGCCCGCCGCGCCCGGGTCGTCCGGGGCCGCTTGCCGGGCCTCCGCTGCTGGCGTGGGTGGTGCCGGGGGCGCCGGACGGGGCCGGGTTGACGGTGGGGTACGGGGCTGTGCCCGGGCGTGGAGTTGGGCTCGGGTACGGGGCCGCGCCCCGATGTGGGGCGGCCGTGTCGGGATACGGGGCCGCGCTGCTGGGGTGCGGGGTTGTGCCCTGGTGCGGGGCCGCGCCGGGGGGCGTGGCGTACGGGCCGTTGGGGTGCGGTGGCCCGGGCGGTGGCGGGTAGCCGTAGCCGGCCGGCGGCTGGTGTGGCGGCGGGCCCGGCGGAGGGGGCGGCTGGGTCATGGGTGTTCCCCTAGGTCGGACACGGGGTGCCGTACGCATTCCCCCCGCATGACCAGGGGCGGCCTGAAATCCCCAGGAAAAGAAGCGAATCGGAAAGGGTGTCCGTTATTTCTCGGTCAACTGGCAGTGCAATTGCGGGATTTCTTTCTATCACCCACGACTGACAGTGCCCGAAGTGCCCGAGCTGGGTTCGGGGGAATCGGGGGCAGTGGGGCCTCTTTCAGGTGTTTTCTGAACGCCCGCGACAACGTTTTCGCGTTCTTTTGTGAGGAGTCAGAGAGAGGGGCTTAATGGGAGAAGCGAGGGGGTTAGGGGGGCAGAGGAGTGCGGGAAGTGGGAATAAGAGAAATAGAGGGAAGGGGGAGGGAAATGAGGGAAGGGGCGCGTATGGGGGAGTCGGTCGGGCACTCTGCGCCGCCCTGCCCGCCGCCCTGCGCTCCGGGGAGTGGGGTGGGCGCTTGCGCGCCGCAGGGGGAGCCTGTGGTCGCCCGATCGGTGGGTGCCTTGGGTGGCGGCTGCGCTCGCCCACTGCCGTGACCGGCTGCGGTCGCCCTGGGGGCGTGGGTTGCTGGTCGGTCGGGCGCTTGGCTCGGTGGCCCGAGGTGGTCGGGTCCGTGGTTGGTCGGCTGGCTTGGGGGCCGGCTGGTCGGGGGTTGGCCGTGCCTGGTGACCGGTCGGGCTCGGTGACGGGGGGCGATAGTTGGCCGGGCGGCAGAGCAGAGGAGCGCAGGACGGGGCGGGCCGGGGCGGGTGGTCGGTCGCCGTACGTCGGGCCCCGTCCCGCCGCCGCGGGGCCCCGGCCGCGGGGGGGGGGCGGGGGCGGCCCGCCCCCCCCCCCCCCCCCCCCGGGGGGGGGGGGGGGGGGGGGGGTGGCAGACAGCGCGCCCCC
>NZ_JBEHZD010000257.1:0-10788 GCF_040240285.1 Streptomyces sp. HSW2009
CCGGGTGGCCTTCGCGGCCGGCCGCTTGGCGACCGCGGCGCCGCCCGTTGCGGTGCCGCCCTCGCGGTAGAAGGGCTCCAGGGTCGCGGCGTGCGTCTCCAGGAGGTGGCCGCCGAGCGCCTCCAGCGTCGAGTAGCTGAAGAAGACGTCGGGGGTCAGGTCGATGCCGAGGCGCTCGCCGAGCACACCGGCGAACTCCACCAGGCTGATCGAGTCGAAGCCGAAGTCCTGGAGGTTGACGCCGTCTTCCATGCGGTCGACGGGCAGCTTGAGCACGCCGGCGATGACGTCCTTGAGCTCCCAGTCCAGGCACTGCGCCAGCGACCAGCCGGCCATCTCGGCCCGCCGTCCCGGGCCGGCGGCGACCTCGGCCGCTGCCGGGGCGACCGCATCGGCTGCCGCGGCTGCCACCTCGGTGACCGCGTCGGCTTCCGTGTCGGCCGCGCCGCCGTGGGTCAGGCCGCGCACCTGGAGCAGTACGGTGCCGTCCGCCGCGCACACCGTCAGGTCCAGGTCGTCCGGGCGTTGGTCGAGCAGCGCCCAGGCCGGCCGTTCGGCGGCCGGTGTGAAGAGGACCTCGCGGGCCGTGTGCACCTCGTCCACGGTGGCCAGGCAGGCTTCGACGGCGTGCAGCAGGGCCAGCGCCGGGTGGCCCGTCTCGGGCGCGGCCACCTCGATGAGCCGTCCCTCGGCACCGTCCTTGGCGAGGCGCGGGGCGGGCTGCGCGGCGGCCGGGGCCAGCGTCGCGACGCCTTCGCCGGCCACCAACTCCTCGTCCTCCGAGCCTACTTGGTCGGTGTAGACCGCCCACTCCACGGAGCTGGCGCTGGTCGGCAGGAGGGAGACGTGGACCGCCTGGCCGTCGGCGGCCAGCGCCGGGGCGCCGTGCCAGGTGACGTCCGTCAGTCGCACCGTGTGCGTGTCGGCAGCGGCGCCGGGGCTGGCCAGCAGCAGTGCGGCGCGCGCCATCTCCAGCGCGGCGGCCGGCGTCGGGGCGGCCGTGAGCCGGGAGCTGAAGCGCTGGCGGGTCAGGTCGGAGGTGTTCTCGTGCACCAGCGGGTGCAGCGTGGCGACGCTGCCGGCGCGTACCGGCAGCCGGTCGCCGCCGGGCAGCCAGTACGTCTCCTCGGCGAACGGGTAGCCGGGCAGGCTGATCCGGCCCGGGGCGTCGCCCGGCGCGTACAGCTCGCGCCAGTCGACGGCCAGGCCCTGGGTCCATGCCTCGACCAGCGGCTGCGGCCGGCCGGCGGCGCCGACGGGCTGGTCCGTGTCGGTGGCGCCGGCCCTGGTCTGTCCGGTGACGACCTCGCCCGCGGTGGCCGAGCCGGCCAGGTAGCCGGCGAGCTTGCGGTCCGCTTCGGCCAGGCTCTGGGCGACCAGGCCCAGGCGGTGGGTCAGCGCCTCCCGGCCGAGTTGCAGGGTGTGTCCGATGGCGGGCAGGTCGGCGTCGGTGTAGCGGCCGGTGCGCAGCGCGGCGAGCAGCCGCTCGGCGCTCACCCGCAGCCGCTCCTCGGTCTTGGCGGACAGCACGAGGGCGACCGGGCCGGCCGGGCCCGCGGCCGGGCGGCGGGTGGTGCCGGCACTCGGCGCGTACTCCTCGATGACCAGGTGGGCGTTGGAGCCGCCGGCGCCGAAGGAGGAGAGGCCGGCGACGCGCGGGTGGGTCAGCGGCTGACCGTCGACGTCGATGACCGGCCGCTGCCACTCGGCGACGTCCTGCTGCACCGCGAAGGGTGTGTCGTCGAAGTCGATGAACGGGTTGAGCACGTCCGAGTGGAGCGAGGGCACCAGCGTGCCGTGCCGCATCTGGAGCAGCACCTTGGTGAGCCCGGCGATGCCGGCGGCGGCCTCGGCGTGGCCGATGTTGGACTTGACCGAACCGATGGCTACCTGGCCGCTCTGGCCGACGCCGGCCAGTGCCTGGCTCAGGCCGCGGATCTCGATCGGGTCGCCCAGCTTGGTGCCGGTGCCGTGCGCCTCCACGTAGCTGACGGCCCGCGGGTCGATCCCGGACTGTCGCAGCGCCGTGCCGATGACGTTGCCCTGGGCGTTGGGGCTGGGGACGGTGTAGCCGTTGGTCCGGCCGCCGTGGTTGAGGGCGGTGCCCTTGATGACGCCGTAGACGTGGTCGCCGTCGGCCTCGGCCAGCGCCAGCGGCTTGAGCAGCACCGCGCCCACGCCCTCGGCCGGCACATAGCCGTCGCCCTCGTCGCCGAAGGACTCGCAGCGGCCGTTGGTCGAGGCGAACTTGCCCTGGGAGAGGAGGAGGAACTTGTTGGGGTGCAGTGACAGGTTGACGCCACCGGCGATCGCCACGTCGCTCTCGCCGCGGCGGATGCTCTCGCAGGCCAGGCTGATGGCGGTGAGCGAGGAGGAGCACATGGTGTCCACGGCGAGCGAGGGGCCGTGGAAGTCCAGGTGGTAGGAGACCCGGTTGGCCATGGACGAGAAGTTGCCGCCGGTGGCGATCGGCGCGCCGGCAAGTTGCCGCTCCAGGCCGAAGAACTGGTAGTCGGAGGTCATCACGCCGACGAACACACCGGCCCGGCGCGCCGTGCCGTCCGTGCCCTGGCCGTCGAGGTCCTGCGGGGTGTAGCCGGCGTCCTGGAGCGCGGCGTACGAGCACTGGAGGAACAGTCGCTCCTGCGGATCCATCAACTCGGCCTCGCGGGGCGCGATGTTGAAGAACAGCGGGTCGAACTGGTCGGCGCCTTCGATGAAGCCGCCCCAGCGGCAGTAGATGCCGTCCTGCTGGTAGCTCTGGTGGTCCCAGCGGTCGGCCGGCACCTCGGTGACGCTGTTGCGGCCGGCCAGCAGGTTGGACCAGAAGGTGTCCAGGTCGGGGGCCTGCGGGTAGCGGCCGGCGAGGCCGATGATGGCGATGTCGGGCGAGCCGGTGGGCGCGGCGGCGGCCTGTCCGGCGGCGGGCAGGAAGCGGGAGCGGCCCCGGCGGCGTGCGACGGTGGTGGTCGGGCGCTCGCCGGCGGCGGGCTGCGGCGCCGCTACCGTACGCGCCGCCGGCTTGGCTCCGGCGCCGACCACCCGGGCGGCCTGCGCCGGGTGTGCCGCGAGCAGGTAGCCGCCGAGTTCGGCCAGCGTCTGGTACTCGAAGAACAGCGTCTTGGGCAGCTTGCCGAAGTCGCGCTCCAGCGCGTCGGTGAGCGTCATGACGCTGATGGAGTCGATGCCGTACTCGCTGAGCGGGGCGTCGGCCTCCAGGCTCGGCGTGTCGAGCTTGAGCTCGCGGCCGACGACCTCGCGCAGGTAGTCCACGACGCGCCCGCCCGCAACGCCCGCGTCCGGCTCGCCCGCCGCGGCCACCTGCTGCTGGCGGGCCGGGCGCTCGGTGAGCCGGTCGGTGGCCGCTGCCAGCCGCCGGGCGTCCCTGGCCGACAGGCACAGCGTCTGGGTGGCGTCGCGGGCCAGCGCCCGGTAGAAGGCGGCGATGCCGTCCTCGCGGGGAATGGGCACCAGGCCGCTGCGGGCCTCCATCTGGGCCAGCACCTGGTCGTCGACGCCCATGCCGCCATCGCGCCACAGCGCCCAGTCGACGGCGAGGGTACGGCCGCTGCGCTCGCCGGCCCGCACCAGTTCGGCGCGGTGTGCGGCGAAGCGGTCCATGAACGCGTTGCCGAGTGCGTAGTCCGCCTGGCCGGCGTTGCCGACCGCGCCCGATGTGGAGCCGAAGCAGACCAGCAGGTCCAGGTCCAGGTGGGCGGTGGCGGCGTCCAGCGCCACCAGGCCGGTCACCTTGGGGGCCAGCACCTGGCGGAGTTCGCCCAGCTCCTTGCGGATGAGGTAGTTGTCACGCAGTACGCCGGCGCAGTGCAGCACGCCGTGCAGCCCGCCGCTGGCGGCGAGGTCGGCGACGGCAGCGGCGACGGCGGCCCGGTCGGTGACGTCCAGGCTGCGGTAGGAGGCGCGGGCGCCGGCCTCGGTCAGCCGGGTGAGGGCCGCGTCGATGCGGGCGGTGCGCGGCGAGCGGCCGGTGAGCACGATGCGCGCGCCGGGCGCCTGCCGGGCGATCTCCTCGGCGAACAGCAGCCCGAGGCCGCCGGCGCCACCGGTGATCAGATACGTGCCGTCGGCGCGCCAGGGCAGCGCCGGGCCCGCGGTTTCGGTCGGCTGCGGCAGCATCGTCCACCCGGGCAGCAGACGGGCGTCGCCCGTGTGGCGGACCTCGGGGTCGAGCTGGTCGCCGGCGGCCTCGGCCGCGAGCCGTGCCGGCAGCGTCTGGATGTCGAAGGAGGGCTGGAGAGCGACGAGTTGGGTGACCAGGCGCGGGTTCTCCAACTGGGCGGTGCGCAGCAGCCCGGAGAGCCCGCCGTGCACCTGGGCCGCGCCGCCGCCGGGGACGACGACCTGGAGCAGTACGTCGTGTGCGGAGCGGGTGGTGAGGATCTCCCGTACGTGCTGGAAGAGTTGCTCGGCGAGGCTGGTGAAGCGCTCGGCGGTGTCCTCGCCGGTGCTGGTCAGCATCCGGACGCTGACTCCGGTGCCGAACTGGTCCGCGGCGGGGGCCGCGGGCAGGTCGCAGAGCAGGACGTGGTGCGCGGCCCAGCCGGTGGGCTCGCCGGTCGCGGTCGGCGAGGTCGCAGCCAGCTCGGTCGCGGTCCAGTCGGCCTGCCACAGGCCGGTCGCCGGGGTGGCACCGGCGCCCGGTGCCGCCATGTCGCTGCTGCTGAGGCTCGTGGTGAAGCCGCGCAGTCGGGCGCTGACGCGGCCGGCGTCGTCGCACAGGTCGATGTCGAAGCGGTTCACCCAGGCGCCGGCCGAGGGCAGGCGGCGGATGACGGCCCAGGCGGGGGTGGCGGCCGGGGCGTAGATCTCCGCCTCGTCCAGGGCGACCGGCAGGTGGCCGGTGACGCCCTCCGCGGCCATGAAGCCCGCGGTGGCCTGGAAGGCGCCGTCGAGCAGGCCGGGGTGCAGGACGTAGGAGTCGTCGGCCGCGGGCAGGGCGAGGCGGGCGACGACCAGGTCGGTGCCGAGGCCGAGTTCGGTGATGGTGCGGTGGGTGGGCCCGTACTGGAGCCCGGCGGCGGCGAACAGCTCGTAGCACTCGGTGGCGCCCAGCGTGCGGGTGCAGTCGGCGCGGACGGCGGGCACGTCGATGACGGGCGCCTCGTCGGCCTGCGCCGGGGGCACCAGGACGGCGTCGCCCTGGCAGTGGATGTCCGTGTCGGCCTCGCCGGAGAACACCTCGAAGCCGATGTCGCCGCCCGGCTCGGGGATGAGGGCGAGCTGCCCCTGGACGGGGCCTTCGACGGCCAGCGGGCGCAGCCAGCGCAGGTTGACCAGCCGCATCCGGACGGCGTCGGCGCCCGGGCCGCGGGTGGCCTGCTGGACCGCCTCGCGCACCATCTCCAGGTAGGCGGCGGCGGGCAGGATCTTGCGGTCGTGGACGACGTGGTCGGTGAGGAACGGCTCGGCGCCGGTGAACAGCGAGCCGTAGCGCTGCTCGGTCAGGCTTGAGGTGTTCTCGTGGACCAGCGGGTGCAGTTGCCGGCCGGTGGCGGCTGCGGTGTGGCTCTCCGGCAGCCAGCAGGTGCGCCGGGCGAAGGGGTAGCTGGGCAGGCCGATGCGCAGCACCTGTCCGTCGAACAGGTCGGGCAGGCGCGGGTCGTAGCCCTGGCAGTACAGGTCGGCCATGGCCACCAGGAGTTCCTGGTAGCGGGCGGGGTCCTGGCGGCGCCGCGGGGCCTCGGCGACCAGGGCGCCGACGAGGCTGTTGGGCGTGAAGTCGCGGGTGACGGTGGCGCGGAAGACCTTGCGGGGCTTTTCGCCCTGCGCGGCCTGGCGCAGCAGCCGTACGGCGTCCTCGCGGTCGACGGCGACGACGGCGCAGCGGTGCGCGAAGTGGTGCCGGCCCGCGGTCAGGGTGTGGCTGACCGAGGCCAGGTAGCCGGGTCCGGCGTCGGTGCGGGCGGCCAGGTGGTCGGCGAGTTCGGTGAGCGCCCGGTCCAGGGCGTCGGCGGTCTTGGCGGAGAGCGGCAGCAGGTGGGCGGGGGCCGCGGGCTGTTCGTCGATGGCCGCGCGGTCGCTGCGGGCGCTGCCGGGCGCCTCCAGGACGACGTGTGCGTTGGTGCCGCTCATGCCGAAGGCGCTGACGCCGCCGCGCCGCGGCCGGTCGGCCTCCTGCGGCCAGGGCCGGGACTCGCGGTTGATGAAGAAGGGGCTGTCCTCCCAGCGGATGTAGTCGCTGGGCTCCTCGCAGTGGATGCTGGGCGGGATCACCTCCTGCCGCATGGCGAGCGCCAGCGCCACCACGCTGACCAGGCCGGACGCGGCCTGGGTGTGCCCGATGTTGGGCTTGGTCGAGGTGAGCGCGCAGAAGCCGGTCTGGTCGGTGGAGTCGCGGAACGCCTCGGCGAGCGCGTTGATCTCGATCGGGTCGCCGAGCCGGGTGCCGGTGCCGTGGGTGACGAGGTAGCCCACCGATTCGGCGGGCACGCCGGCGCGCCCGTACACGTCCTTCAGCAGGCGGGCCTGTGCGGCGCCGCTGGGGGCGGTGATGCCGTTGGTCTTGCCGTCGTAGTTGACGCCGCTGCCCAGGACGGTGGCGTGGATGCGCTGGCCGTCGGCCTCGGCGGCCTGCTGGCGCTTGAGGACCAGGACGGCGACGGCCTCGCCCGGCACCATGCCGTCGGCGCGCCGGTCGAAGGCGCGGCAGGTGCCTTCGGGCGAGAGCATGCCGGCCTGGGCCATCGCGTCGTAGCTGGCCGGGTCGGCGAGTACGTTGACGCCGGCGACGATGGCGGTGTCGCAGTCGCCGTAGCGCAGGCTCAGCCACGCCTCGTGCAGGGCGACGAGGCCGGAGGAGCAGGCGGTGTTGATGGCCATGCTCGGCCCGGACAGGTTGAGGAAGTAGGCCAGCCGGGAGGCGAGGATGGCGTTGCTGTTGGAGGTGACGCCGGTGTCGCCGGTGATGAGGTTGCGGTAGTCGCCCTCTTCGACGCCGACGAAGACGCCGACCTTCTCCTGGCCCAACTGCTCGGGTCCGTAGCCGGCGTCCTCAAGGGCGGCCCACATCTCCTGGAGCAGCAGCCGCTGGCGCGGGTCCATGAGTTCGGCCTCGCGGGGCGAGATTTCGAAGAACAGCGGGTCGAACTCGGCCACGCCCTCGATCGCGCCCATGCGGCGCTCGGTGCCCCAGGCGGGGCGCCGCTCCGCCGGCACCTGGCCGACCACGGAGCGGCCGTCGGCCAGGATCTGCCACAGCTCGTCGACGGTCCGCGCGCCGGGGAACCGGCCGCTCATGCCGACGATCGCCACCGGTTCGGTGCCGACGGCGCCCGCGTCCACGGCGGCGGCCGGGGCGCTCATGCGCAGCCGGCGCTGGCGGGCCTCGGGCCGGCGCTGGGCGCGCGGCGTGGCGCCGGTGGCCTGCGGGGCGGCGGCCGGCGCGGCGGGGCTGCCGGCACCCCCGGCGCTACCGGTGTTGCTGGGGCTCGTGATGGTACGGGTGATGGTGCGGCCCTCGCGGTAGTGCGCTTCGAGGGTGTCCGCGGCCGTCCCCAGGAGGTGGGGGGGGGGGGGGGGGGGGGGGGGGGGGGGGGGGGGGGGGCGGGGGGGGGGGGGGGCGGGGCGGCGCGGGGGGCGCCCCCCCCCGCCCCACACGTTTTTGGGGCGCCAGCGCCTTATGTTTTAAACCCCACGCGCCCCTGGGGGGGGCGGGCGAGGCGGGCCAGGGTGGGGTAGCTGAAGAAGACGTCGGGGGTGAGTTCCACGCCGAGCCGTTCGCCGAGCACGCCGGCTAACTCCACCAGGCTGATCGAGTCGAAGCCGTAGTCCTGGAGGTTGGCCGTCTCGTCCAGCTTGTCCACCGGCAGCTTCAGCAGGTGGAAGACGACGTCCTTGAGCTCCCAGTCCAGGCACTCGGCGACCGTCCAGCCGGTCATCTCCGTCCGGCGCCCGGGGCCGGGCGGCACGGTCTCCACCGTCTGCGAGGTGGCGGCGGGGGCGGCGGCGCCCACCGGGCCGGCTTGACCAGGCGAAGCAGCCGACGCAACCGGGCCGGCCTGTTCGGCTCCGGCCTCGGCCGGCTGCCGCTCGTCGGCCGAGACGCGCAGGGCCCGGAAGCTGACCAGGCTCTTGCCGCGCCGGTCCACCAGGTCGACGGAGAGCGTCGCGGTCCGCCCCGAGGGGTCCAGGAGGATCTCCACCGCGCCCTTGACGGCCTGCCGGGAGGAGTCGGCGTACGTCACCTCGTCGGCGCCAAGCAGCCACACGTCGGCCGCGTCCCAGTCGGCTTCGCGGGCCACCGCGGCCAGACAGGCGGCGAGTTGGCCGGGCACCACCACGGCGTTGGTGCGCCCGCCCGACCCGCCGGCGGCCAGGTCCACCAGGAGGGTGCCGGGCCGCTGGCCCGTGCCGTACGCCGTCAGGTCCACCCGCTCGGCGCCCGCCTCGTGCAGCACGGACACGGTGCCGCTGCTGCCGGTGCCGGCGCCCGCGTCCGCGAACACCGCCCAGGTGTCGGCGGCGCCGTGCGCGCCGGGGTGCAGGTCCACGTGGACCTGCTGCTCCGGGCCGACGACGACCGGCTCGTGCCAGACCACGTCGGTCAGGCGCACCACGGACCCGGCGTCGCCGCGGTCCTCGGCCGCCAGGGTCGCGGCGGCGCGCACCATCTCCAGTTGAGCGGCTTCCGGCAGCACCTTGACACGCGAGGCGTCCATACCGTCGTACATGTGGATCGATTCCTCCTGCTAAAAGTGCCGCTGCTCAGCGAGTGGTGTTCTCGATGGGAATCAGCAGGTCGTTCAGAAAGGCTTCTCTGCCGGAGAACTGCGAGCTGAATCGGTGGATGACCTTGCCGTCCTGGGTGTGTTCCTGTACGGCGGGCTGGAGGCCGGCGTCGGGTGTGCCGACCGCCAGGGCGCTGCCGGGCGCGGCCGAGGCCCAGTAGTGCTCGGTGGCGAAGGGGTAGCCGGGCAGGGAGACCAGGCGGGGCCGGGTCTCCCACAGGCCGTCGAAGTGGGGCGGGTAGCCCTGCGAGTAGAACTCGGCGAGCGCGGTGAGGTGGTCCGAGTAGCGGACGCCGTCCTCCCACACCGTGCGGCTGGTCCGCACCAGGCCGTCGATCAGCTTGCCGATGGTGGCGTTGGGCGCGAAGTCCCGGCTGACCGTGCCGCGTACCAGGTTGGGGATCTTGACGCCGGCCGCGGCCTCCCGCAGCAGCCGCACCGCGTCCTCGCGGTCCTGCGCGACCACCGCGCAGCGCAGCGCGAAGTGGTGCCGGCCGGTCATCAGGGTGCGGCTGACCGAGGCCAGGTACGCGGCGTCGTCGGGCCCCTTGGCGAGGTGGTCGGCGAGGGCTTCGAGGCGCTCGGTCAGCGCCTCTTCGGTCTTGCCCGAGACCAGCAGCAGGTGGTGCTGCGGAACCTGGTGCCCGGCCGGCGGCGGCGCCGCGGGTGCCTGGAGTACGACGTGGGCGTTGGTGCCGCTCATGCCGAAGGAGCTGACCGCGCCGCGGCGGGGCCGGCCGGGCGTGGCGGGCCAGGCGCGGGGCTCGCGGTTGACGTAGAAGGGGCTCTGCTGCCAGTCGATGTAGTCGCTCGGCTGGTCGCTGTTGATGCTCGGCGGGATGGTCTCCTCGCGCATGGCGGTGGCCAGGCAGATGAGGTTGACCAGCCCCGATGCGGCCATGCTGTGCCCGATGTTGGGCTTGACCGAGGTCAGGGCGCAGTAGCCGGTGCGGTCGGTGTGCGGGCGGAACGCCTCGGCCAGCGCGTTGGTCTCGATCGGGTCGCCGAGCCGGGTGCCGGTGCCGTGGCTGACGATGTAGTCCAGCGAGTCCGGGGCGATGCCGTACCGGTCGTAGACCGAGGTGAGCAGGCGGGACTGGGCCTCGCCGCTGGGCGCGGTGATGCCGTTGGTCTTGCCGTCGTAGTTGATGCCGCTGCCGAGGATGGTGGCGTGGACGGGGTTGCCGTCCTGCTCGGCCGCCCGCTGCTTCTTCAGCACCAGGACGGCCACCGCCTCGCCGGGCACCATGCCGTTGGCCCGCTCGTCGAAGGCGTAGCACGTCCGGTCGGGCGAGAGCATGTTGGCCTTCTCCATGGCCGTGTAGTCGTGGTCGGAGGTCATCAGGGCGGCGCCGGCGACGATGGCGGTGTCGCAGTCCCCGTGGGCCAGGCTCAGGCAGGCTTCGCGCAGCGCCACCAGGCCGGACGAACAGGCGGTGTTGATGGCCATGGCGGGGCCTGACAGGTTCAGGAAGTAGGCGAGCCGGGCGGCGAGGATGGCGTTGCTGTTGGAGGTGACGCTGGCCTGTTCGTCGACCAGGTAGCGGTAGTCGCCCTCTTCGACGCCGACGAAGACGCCCACATTGCCTTCGGCGACCGCCCGGTCGCCGTAGCCGGCGTCCTCCAGGGCGCGCCACATCTCCTGGAGCAGCAGCCGCTGGCGCGGGTCCATGAGCTCGGCCTCGCGGGGCGAGATCTCGAAGAACAGCGGGTCGAACTCGGCGATGCCGGGCACGGAGCCGAACCGTGCCGGCTGCTGTCCTTCGGGCAGTTCCTCATCGGCCGACCAACCCTGGCGCTCGGCGGGCACGTCGGCGATGACGCTGCGGCCCTCGGCGACGATCTGCCACAGCTCTTCGACGGTGCGGGCGCCGGGGAACCGGCCGCTCATGCCGACGATGGCGATCGGCTCGTCGACGGGCGCGGCGGCGGCGCCGGCCCGCCCGGGGCCCCGACCCCGGGGCCCCCCCCCGCCGGGGGGGCGGGCCGGGGGGTTGCCCCCCCCCCCCCGGGGGGGGGGGCCGCCCCCCCCGGGGGCCCC
>NZ_JBEHZD010000258.1:0-10787 GCF_040240285.1 Streptomyces sp. HSW2009
CCCCCCCCCCCCCCCCCCCCCCCCCGCCGCCGCGCCCCCCCCCCGCCGCCGGTTCGGCAACGGGCGGCGCCCCGGACCAGTGGCCCGGCTCGCGGGCCTTGCTGCTCAGCGGGTGTTGGTCGGCGCGGCTGCCACGTCCTGGAGCAGTTGCATGAACGCCGCCTCGTCGATCACCGGGGTGCCGAACGAGCGGGCCTTCACCACCTTGGACGTGGGCGAGTCGGGGTCGTTGGTGACCAGCACGCTGGTGAGGCGGGAGACGCTGGTCGCCACGTGCAGCCCGGCGTCCACGGCACGGTCTTCAAGGAGCTCGCGGTCGACCGAGGTGTCGCCGGAGAAGGCCACCCGCATGCCCTGCACCAGCGTGCCGCCGGGCGCGTACCGCCCCGGGTTCGGATACGGGCACGCGGGCCGCTTCCGGCTGGGCCGCCAACTCGTCGGCCGGTAACCAGAGCGCTGGCCCGGCGGCCGGGCGGGCGTGTCCGACCATTCGGTGAGCGGCTGACAGGCGAGCAGCGGCAACCGCAGCGCGGAGGCCGCGGCGAGGTGCAGGCTGGGCCGGAAGGTCTCGGCCAGTACGCGGGCGTCGTCCAGGGCGTGGTGGGCCCGCTGCTGTACGACGCCGTAGTGCGCGGCCAGCGTCTCCAGCTTGTGGTTGGACAGCGGGAGACCCAGTTCCTTGGAGAGCGCGATGGTGCACAGCCGCTGCCGGACGGGGGCCGTGCTCTTCGCCCGGGCGT
Organism: Streptomyces sp. HSW2009; assembly: GCF_040240285.1. NCBI lineage: Bacteria > Bacillati > Actinomycetota > Actinomycetes > Kitasatosporales > Streptomycetaceae > Streptomyces > Streptomyces sp. HSW2009. The sequence goes on from NZ_JBEHZD010000258.1 coordinate 741, forward strand.
ACTCGCGGGCGATCATGGACCAGTCGAAGACCGCGTTGTGCGCGACGAGCACCCGACCGTCCAGCCGGTGGGCGAACTCCTCGGCGATCTCCGGGAAGAGCGGGGCGCCGGCCAACTCCGCGCTGGTGAGCCCGTGAATCCAGACGGGACCCGGGTCGCGCTCCGGGTTGACCAGCGTGTACCAGTGGTCCTGCACCTCGCCGCGGGCGTCGAGCTGATACACGGCGGCCGACACTATGCGGTCATCGCGCGCGAGTCCGGTGGTCTCCACGTCGACGACCGCGTACCCCTTGGGGTAGGCGGCCGGCCACGGGGACGACGGGGCGGACTGTGGGGGAATCCGCGGTGCGGCTACCGGTCGGTCTTCAAGCATGGTTCATGAGGATACGGGCCACCACTGACACTCGATCGCGGCGGGCGCACCCCGTGCTGTCCAGTCGCCGGGACCGGAACCGGCCGCGCACCGCCCGGCCGCCCGTGACCTGCGGCAACTCCCGGTACGCGGCGGCGTGGTGAGGTCCACGGCAGTACAACGGTTCGGCTGAAAAGAGCGGTTGAACCGGCGGCCGGGCACAGCGCGGGGCGCCCGCACCGCCCCCCTCATGCCGGCACTCGACCGCGATCGCCACCCGATCACACTGCCCCCGCCGCCCCCGCCGCCCCCGCCGCCCCCGCCCCGGCTTATCTCGTCCCCGGGGCCCGTGGCCGGCCCGACCGCATGCCGAGACCTGCCGCACAACCAGCCCCACGAACCGCCCCACAGCCCGTACTTACCGAGTTTCGAAACCCGCGAGTAACAACATCTATCCACCGCGCTGACCGGCACCTATCGTGCGAACATGCCGCAGCTACCCGATGTCGTGCTCTGGTCCATACCGGCGTTCGTCCTGCTCGCAGCCGCCGAGATGGTGAGCTACCGGCTGCGTCCCGACACCGATGCCGCCGGGTACGACCTGAGGGACGCCGCCACCAGCGTGACGATGGGCATCGGCAGCGTCTTCTTTGATTTCCTATGGAAAATCCCGATTGTTGCGATTTACTCCGTTATCTACGAACTCACCCCGCTTAGGGTGCCGGTGCTGTGGTGGATCCTGCCACTGATGCTGCTGGCCCAGGACTTCCTCTACTACTGGTCGCACCGCGGCCACCACGTGGTCCGCGTGCTGTGGGCGTGCCACGTGGTGCACCACTCCAGCGAGAGGTTCAACCTCACCACCGCGCTGCGTCAGCCGTGGACCTCGCTGACGGTGTGGCCCTTCTACGTTCCGCTGGTGCTGTGCGGAGTGCACCCGGCGGCAGTGGCCTTCCTCTCCGGCGTCAACCTCGTCTACCAGTTCTGGGTGCACACCGAACGCGTCCGCCGCCTCCCCGCGCCCGTCGAGTACGTGCTCAACACGGCCTCCCACCACCGCGTCCACCACGCCTCCCAGGGCGGCTACCTGGACCGCAACTTCGGCGGCATCCTCATCGTCTGGGACCGGATGTTCGGCACCTTCGTGCCCGAGACCGAACGCCCCGTCTACGGCCTCACCAAGAACATCCACACCCACAATCCGCTCCGCGTGGCCACCCACGAGTACGTCGCCATCGCCCGCGACCTCACCACGGCCACCACCTGGCGCGCCCGCGCCGGCCACCTCTTCCGCGGCCCGGGCTGGCAACCGGAACCGTCAGGGCCCGCGGCGACCTCACCGGCGCCTGCTGCCGAGCCCGTGCCTCACACCGGTCCCGTGCCCGCCGAGCCGGCACCTGTGCCTGCCCGTCCCGCGCCCACCGGTCCCGTGCCTTCCCTCCCCGCGCCCGCTGGTTCGGCCGAGTCGGCCCCGGCCTGTCCCGTGGCCCCGGCCTGCCCCGAGGCCGCCGGCCCGACCGATCCCGCCGACCGCGCCGCATGAACGCCGGCCCGCGCACCGACACCGCAGCCCGCCGGGCCCGGTTCGCGCTCCTCGCCTTCGCCCTCCTCACCCTCGTCCACCTCGGCGCGCTACTCGCCGACGCCGAAGCGCTGACGCATGCGACCAAGCCCGCACTGATGCCGACCCTCGCGGCGTACGTGCTGCTCCGCCGCGGGCCCCGGCTGCTCGTCAGTGCCCTGCTCTTCGGCTGCGGCGGCGACACCCTGCTGCAACTCGGCGGCGAACCGGCCTTCCTCGTCGGTATGGCCTCCTTCGCCGCCGGCCACCTCTGCTACCTGGCCCTCTTCGCCCACGCGGGGAACACCACCGCCCCGCGCCGCACCGCGTTGCTCCTCACCGCCGGCTACGCCACCGCCTGGCTCGCCACCGTCGCCGCGCTCTGGCCGGGTCTGGCGGCCGACCTCCGGCCACCGGTCGCCGGCTACAGCCTGCTGCTCACCGCGATGGCCCTGGCGGCCCTCCGCCTCGGCCCCCGCGCCGGCACCGCCGGGGCCCTCTTCCTCCTCTCCGACACCCTGATCGCCACCGGCATCGCCGACTGGCCCCAACTCCCGGTACCCCAGTTCTGGATCATGCTCACGTACGTGGCGGCGCAGTTCGGGCTGGCCTCCGCAGTGTTGTCCCGTACGTCAGCGACGGGGGCGCTCTCTGGCCCGGATCAGGCGCTCCGGGGGTATGAGGTGGTCGTTGACGACGGGGGTGTCCAGGACCTTGACGGTGAGGTTCGGCATATCGTGTAGGGGTGCGAGGTCGATGGGGCCGGGGGCGTGGCAGCCCGAAAGGAACAGGTGCGTGCAATTCGCTAGCTCCGGCATGGCCGCCAAGCCGCGGGGGAGTGCGCAGAAGACAAGGTGCAGAATCCGTAAGTTCTCCAGTGCGGCCAACGCTTCCAGATCGGGATCGGGGTGGCTGTCCACCGCCAACTGAGCCAGGTTTGGTAGGCGGGACAGACGGTGTAGTTCCTCCGCGCGAGTGGTCCCCGAAACGGCGAGTGTCTGGAGATTAGGCCAGCGCTCTATGCCCCGCAGGTACACCTCGTCGTAGTCATGGAGCCGGAGCGTGGTGAGCTGGGGACCGACCGGCAGTGCCGCTAGGTCGAGCAGTTCGCCGCCTTGAGACATGTCGAGCCGGGTGAGTCGCGGCAGATGCCGGAGTGGCTTTAGGTCTTTCACAGCGGTGCCGTAGAGCGAAAGTCCGGTCAGCCCTGTGGACGCGAGCGGAGCAAGATCGGTGACCTGGGGGCATCCATGCAGGCCGAGATCATCAAGTTGGTCAAACCGGCTCAGCAACGAAAGATCGTCAAAGTACGGATTGTCGATGAGCCTGAGTGCGGCCAAATCGTGTGGGAGATGGCGAAAGACATCGATCGGATCAGGGACGCTGATCCGCGTGAACTGCGGCAAGCGATGAAGCTGGGCAGCCTCCTCCGCTGACCACACGCTGAGAAAACTCCGACCCCGCACATGCGACAGCACCGAATCGACGTACTCTTCAGCATCGAAGTGCGGCCACCCGTGCCAGAGCTGGTTCTCAACCATCGGCCTCCGGTCCCCCCGATGCCGCCTCAAGTGCCCCAGAGCCGCCGGCCCACCGATCAAGCACAGCGTCCAGACCACCGCAGCCGCGCTCTCCTCCTCTAGGTCCGTCAGGTCCCTCGGCAACAGGTCGAGCACCAGCTCTCCCGCCCGAGCCAACTCCTCCGCCTCCTCGAAGTTCCACGGCGGAACCAGCTCCCCCAGCCGCCCTTCGACCTCCTCCCGCACCGCGGGGTCCAGCCGCGGGGCATGCTCCAAGCAGGCGGCGGCCAGCAGGTTGAGGCGATGGCGGTGCTTCTTGACCCGGTCGGCGCGGTGGAGGAGGCGGGCGCACTCGTCGGGGCGGGCGTGGCCGACGGCCATCCGTACGACGTCCTCCCACTGGTCGTCGTACGCCTTGTCCGCCAGCAGGCCGAAGTCCCTGGCCTCGACCGCCGCCTTGGCCGCCAGATAGTCCTGGAAGGTGCGGTGTACGAAGTCGACGGCGCCGGCCTCCGGTTCGCGGAGCAGGCCGCTGCGGATCAGGAGATGGCGGAAGACCTGGTCGGCATCGCCCTGGTCGTGGACCTGTGGCATGGCCGCCAGCGTGTCCTCCAGTAGGGCGACGGCCTCTTCCTGGCTGGCCTGAGTCTGGCCGTTGCGGATCAGCCAGTACGCCAACTCTTGGAGCAGCAGCGTCTGTTCGTCCCGGGTGAGTTCGACGCCCTCGACGGCCTGGATCTCCCGCTCGGTGTCCCGCCGGACCAGCAGCATTTCCAGCGCCGCTTCGTACAGGTCCTTGCGGGCGCGCGGGAGGTGCATCCTGCGGTCCCGGTTCAGGGCGCACAGCAGGGCGCACATCAGCGGGTTGGTGGAGAGCCTGGCCAGTTCGCGGCGGTCGGTCACGGCCTGGAGCATGGCCTGTTCGTAGCTGTCCAGGGTTGTCTGATCCCACGGGCGCCCGCCGATCTCCTGGCGGGCGGCCCGGTGCCAGTGCCTGACGAAGCGCTGGACGTCGTCCCGGCCCATCGGCAGCAGCGAGTGCGAGCGGAAGCCGTCCGGGGCCAGCCAGCCGTCCGGTACCGCCGAGGGGCGGGTGGTGACCACGTAACGCGCGTGCGGGAAGGCGAGGACCAGGTGCTTGAGCCAGGTCTCGGCGCGCTTGCGGAGCGCCTTGGGCACCTCGTCCACGCCGTCGACCAGCACCAGCGCCCGCCCCGACGTCAGCAGGCCCTCGACCCAGCCCTCCGGCGCCGCCCCGGCCAGCGGGTTGCCCATGCTCGACAGGAAGTCCTGGGGGAGCGGGAGTTCAGCGCGGCGGACGAGTGCGCGCAGCCGTAGGACGAACGGGACGCACAGGTTCCAGTCGGCCAGCTCGGGGCCGAAGCTGCGACGGGCCGCATGGGTGGCCAGCCACTGCGTCAGGGTGCTCTTGCCCGAACCGGCCGGGCCGCGCAGCAGCAGCCGGGAGGTGTGGGCCAGGGCGTGTTCCACCCGCACCGCCTCGGTCGGCAGCTCGGGGAAGTCGTGCCGCAGCGAGACGTCGTTGACCGTGAGGCTGATGTACGCCGCGTCCAACGCCCACTCCGCCCCCGCGTCGCTCAGCGTCACGCCGAACAACTGGAGCCGGCTGTGCGTCTGTTGGACGAAGGCGACGTACCGCTCCTCGAACTCCGCCGCCAGCCGCTCAGGCCCCGGGCCGAGCCTGCGCCGTACGTCCGCGACGGAGTCCGTGAGCTCTCCGCTGCGGCGCACCAGATCGACCTGGCTGCGCGCCGCGAACTCCGGCAGCGCCGTCACGTACTCCGTCAGGTGCAGGCAGCAGTGGTCCAGCAGCCGGTCGAAGAGCGCGGTCTCGACCTCGCCGAGCCCGGCCGCGGCCGGCGCGCCCGGCCGCCCATCCTGCGCGGGGGGCGGCGGGCCGGAGCTCCCGGCCCCCGCGCCATCCGCCCGCAGGACGTGTCCGCGTAACGCCTCCGGCTCCAGCCGGAGCTGCAACAGCAACTCCAGGTCCAGCGGGCCCGCCCGGTCGAAGGCGTCCGCGACGGCCGTGGCGGCGGCGTGCCGCGCCGGCTCCGGTGCGGTGTCGCACGCGTCGGCCAGCCGCTGCTCCAGCGCCGTGACCAGCCGGTCGGTCTCCTGGCCCGTCAACTTCCGCGGGCGCCGCAGCACACCACCCGGCCGCACCGGCCTGGCCACCAGACCCGCCCCCTTGGCCAGCAGCGATTTGGCGAGCACCGTCACCACGGTGGTCGCCAACCGCAGGACCGCGGCCTCCACTCCCTGCATCGGATGCCTCCCCCTCCACGCCGTCGGGTCGGAAGTCTGATCGTCGCGACTCCGATCTTCGTGACCCTTTGACTCCGCAGCGTAGCGGCAGGACGGCACAGGCGTTCGGCCCTGTGGATAACTCTGTTCGGCCCTCGTCCCAACCTCCGGCCCAGCCGTCGAGCAGGCGGCAAAAGACCAGGTCAGCACGGTGGTTGAGGGGGGAAGGTTCAGCGAGCAGGCTAGGCGTGGCCGCCGCAAGGCCGAGGGCCGGGCCGCCCCGATCGGGCAGCCCGGCCCCCTGGACCGAAGGCGCTACCGGCCCCCGCCGGGGCCGCGCCGCATCTACTTCTGCACCGCGTCCAGCGCGTCCACGATGCCGTAGCCGTAGAAGCTGTTCACGTGCTTGGTGCCGGTGCAGGTGGCGTCCACCTTGCCGTCACCGTCCGGGTCGTACGGCGCGGTCGGGCAGCCCGGGTTGTCAGCCTGCTGCTTCAGCAGCCACTGCACCTCCTGCGGGCTCGACGACGGGTGCGCGCTGCGCAGCAGCGCCGCGACGCCCGCGACGTGCGGGCCCGCCATCGAGGTGCCCTGGAGGTAGCCGTAGTCGCCCTCCGGGAGCGTGGACAGGATGCGGCCGTCCTTGGCGGGCAGCTCAGGCACCTGGCGGCGGTCGCCGCCGGGGGCGGCCACGTCGATCTGGCCGGCGGCGTCCGACGGGTGCAGGCCGTAGTTCGAGTAGTACGACTTGAGCGAGTTGACGCCGGTCGCCGACACGGTGACCACACCGGGCAACTGGGTCGGCACGTCAAGGCACTTGGTCGGGTCGATGTCGCGGCCGACCGCCTGCGAGTCGTTCGGGCTCGACGTGTCCTTGATGGACTTCGCGCCGAGGTCGAAGTTGGAGTTGCCGGCCGAGGCGACGTTCACCGCGCCCTTGTCCTGCGCGTACTTCGCGGCCCGGCCCACCGCGTCGACGATGGCCTTCTGGTCCAGGTCGTCCTTGCAGTTGAACATCCACGGGTCGACGTAGTAGCTGTTGTTCGTGACCTCGACGCCCTTCTCGGCGGCGAAGACGAACGCACACACCACGTTCTCGGCGTAGAACAGGCCGGTCTTCGGGTCGCTGACCTTGATCGCGGAGACCTTGACGCCCGGCGCGACACCGGTGACGCCGACGCCGTTGCGCGCGGCGGCGATCGTGCCGGCCACGTGCGTCCCGTGGTAGTCGTCCGCCGGCACGTACGGGCGCCACGCGCCCTTGGAGGTGTCGAGCACGCCGCCCGCACAGTTCGCGGACGCCTTCCGGTCGAAGTTCGGCGCGAGGTCGGGGTGGGTGTCGTCCACGCCGGTGTCGATCACGGCGACGGTGACGCTCTTCTTGCCCGGGTTGACCTTCGCGGCCTGGTCCGCCTTGATGGCGGGGATGTCCCACTGGAGGGGCTCCAGCGGCTCCTGGCCCTTGGCCAGCGCCTTCGCCTCGCTCTGTGCCGTCACCCGGGGCGCCTTGATCTTCTCCGGCTTGCCGACGTCGGTGGTCGCGGCCGAGGTCAGCGGGGCGGTGCGGGTCGAGCCCGCGGACTGCACGCCCTTGACGGTACGTATCTTCTCCGCGAAGCCGGTCGCCGGCGCGTGCACCACGATGACGCCGATCTTGGGATAGCTGGCGACGATGCTGCCACCGGCCTTGGCTATCTCCTTCTTGACCTTGTTCACGGTGGCCTTGTCGGCCGTCGTGTTCACCACGTACGACAGGGACGGCCCGTCGGTGCGCGCGGCAGTGGCCGAAGTGGGCGCGTCCTGCGAGGTGGCCGATGCCGCGCCGGGCAGGAACCCGAGGGAGGCGGTGAGCGCGATCCCGACGGGCACCGCGAGCAGGGCGCGCCGGCGTCTGGAACTCAGGTGGGCCATGAAGGCTCTTCCCATCTTCCGGAGGGTTGCCCGCGCGCCGAGCGCGCCGGGCCGGTTATATGACGAGTGAAACTAGCGTTGCTCAAGGCTGTCCAGCAATGGATGACGTGCAAAAACCTGAGTCCGCCAGCCGAGTGACACGCGGGGCCACAGCGCCGTAATGGATCTTCTGTTTTTCCCGCGCCCGTCCCCTGTTCGCTGGCGCTAACGGGGCCTACCATGCGTGACCTGGATCACTCATTACTCGTACGTCCCTCCGTCCCCCCCACACGTCGCCACCGCACGATCCCCCTCGTCCCTTCGAGTTCGTGCCCGATCCCCGATCGCAGCGGCCACCGGCGCCCGCCGGATGCGTCCGACGGTGATCCGTTTCCAGCCAGTCGCCACGTCAGGAGAGACCGTGGACCCCGCACCGCCCCACGACTCGGCGCACACTGCCGAGCAGCCCGACTACATCCAGGTGCAGTCGAGCCAGGAATTCGCCGAACTGCGCCGCGCGCACCGCTCGTTCGCCTTCCCGCTCACCATCGCCTTCGTGAGCTGGTACACGCTGTACGTCTTGCTGTCCAACTACGCGGGCGACTTCATGGGCAAGCAGGTCGTCGGCAACATCAACGTGGCCCTCGTCTTCGGCCTGTTGCAGTTCCTGTCCACCTTCGCCATCGCCTGGTGGTACTCACGCCACGCGAGCGCCAAGCTCGACCCGCGCGCCCAGGCCATCAAGTCCCGCCTGGAGGGCAAGTCGTGATGCAGACGATGCACCTGGCCGTCGAAGGCGTCAGCGAGCACCGGCCGCTGATCATCTCGCTGTTCGTCAGCTTCGTCCTGGTGACCCTCGGCATCACCGTGTGGGCCGGCAAGCAGACCAAGGACGCCACCGACTTCTACGCCGGCGGCCGACAGTTCTCCGGCTTCCAAAACGGCCTGGCGGTCTCCGGCGACTACATGTCCGCCGCGTCCTTCCTCGGCATCGCCGGCGCCATCGCGCTCTCCGGGTACGACGGCTTCCTGTACTCCATCGGCTTTCTGGTGGCCTGGCTGGTGGCGCTGCTCCTGGTCGCCGAACCGCTCCGCAACTCCGGGCGGTTCACCATGGGCGACGTCCTCGCGTACCGGATGCGGCAACGCCCGGTGCGTACCGCCGCCGGCGTCTCCACCATCGTGGTGTCGATCTTCTACCTGCTGGCCCAGATGGCCGGCGCCGGCGTGCTCGTCTCGCTGCTGCTCGGCATCACCAGCGAAGCGGGCAAGGTCCTCATCGTGGTGCTGGTCGGCGTCGTCATGATCCTCTACGTCTCGATCGGCGGCATGAAGGGCACCACCTGGGTGCAGATGGTCAAGGCGGTGCTGCTGATCGCCGGCACCCTGCTGATCACCTTCCTGGTGCTGCTGAAGTTCGACTTCAACATCTCCAGGCTGCTCGGCGAGGCCGCCGAGAACAGCGGCATGGGCGGGGCGTTCCTCGAACCCGGGCTGAAGTACGGCGTGGACGCCACGAGCAAGCTCGACTTCATCTCGCTCGGCATCGCGCTGGTGCTCGGCACCGCCGGCCTGCCGCACATCCTGATCCGCTTCTACACCGTCCCCACCGCGCAGGCCGCCCGCCGCTCGGTGAACTGGGCCATCGGCATCATCGGCGCCTTCTACCTGATGACCATCGTGCTGGGCTTCGGCGCCGCCGCCCTGTTGAAACGCACCGACATCATCGAGTCCAACAAGGCGGGCACGACGGCCGCGCCACTGCTGGCCCAGGACGTCGGCGGCGGGCCCGACTCGGCCGGTGGCGCGATCCTGCTGGCGGTGATCTCGGCCGTGGCGTTCGCGACCATCCTCGCCGTCGTCGCCGGACTCACCCTCGCCTCCTCGTCCTCCTTCGCCCACGACCTGTACGCCAACGTCATCCGCAAGGGCGAGGCGACGCAGAAGGAAGAGGTCTCCGCGGCCCGCTGGGCGACCGTGGGCATCGGCACCGTGGCCGTGGTGCTCGGCGTCTTCGCCCGTGACCTCAACGTCGCGGGGTTGGTGGCGCTCGCCTTCGCGGTCGCCGCCTCGGCCAACTTGCCGACGATCCTCTACAGCCTGTTCTGGAAGCGGTTCACCACCCAGGGCGCACTGTGGTCGATCTACGGCGGCCTGGTCTCATCGGTCTTCCTGGTGCTCTTCTCGCCGGTGGTCTCCGGCAAGGACTCCTCGATGTTCCCGGACGTGGACTTCCACTGGTTCCCGCTGGAGAACCCGGGCCTGATCTCCATCCCGCTCGGCTTCCTGCTCGGCTGGATCGGCTCGCTGCTCTCCAAGGAGCCGGCCGACGAGAAGAAGTACGCCGAGCTCGAAGTGCGCTCGCTGACCGGGTACGGAGCGCACTGACCCGTAGCCAAGACGCACCCTTGCGCGCCCCCTCGACACCCGCGGCGCGGGCCTGGCCACTGGCAGCCGGG
>NZ_JBEHZD010000259.1:0-10752 GCF_040240285.1 Streptomyces sp. HSW2009
CGGGGCGCGGCGGGGGTGCCTTCATTTTTTTCCCCTCCCCCGCCCCCCCCGGGGGGGGCCCGCCCCGCCCCCCCCCGGCGGGGGGTCGGGGCGGGGGGGGGGCGGGCCGGCCCGCCGGCCCCGGGGGTTGGGGCTGGGTGTGCACAGCGGGGCGCTCCGGGCGCGCACAGGTCCTGCCTGGCGCCCGGAGCGGGGTGCTCAGGGCTGCTGCGGGTGGTGGTCCGGGATGGCCGGCAGGGTGCCGGTCAGCTCGTACGCCGAGAGCATGTCGATGCGGCGGGTGTGCCGCTCCTCGCCCGAGTACGGGGTGGCCAGGAACGCCTCGACGAAGCCGGTGGCCTCCTCAGCGCTGTGCATCCGGGCGCCGATGCTGAGCACGTTGGCGTTGTTGTGCTCGCGGCCGAGGCGGGCGGTCTCCGTGCTCCAGGCCAGCGCGGCGCGCACGCCCTTCACCTTGTTCGCGGCGATTTGCTCGCCGTTGCCCGAGCCACCGAGGACGATGCCGAGGCTGCCCTCGTCCGCGACGGTGCGCTCGGCGGCGCGCAGGCAGAACGGCGGGTAGTCGTCCTGGGCGTCGAAGATGTGCGGGCCGCAGTCGACGGGCTCGTGGCCGGCCGCGGTGAGCCACTCCACGAGGTGGTTCTTCAGTTCATAGCCGGCATGGTCGGAGCCGAGGTACACGCGCATGAGCAGAGTGTGGCACGGGCGGCCCCGGGTAGGAGCGCACGGGTCTGGATGATCGCGATCCGCCGCACAACGATTTGGAATCGCGTCTTCCACTCGACTTCACCCTGAGTTTGAATGCCGAAGCCGCACATCGCACCAGCAAAGCGAAGGAACGCGCACATGAGCACGCAGTCGCCCCCCGTCAAAGAGGACGGGGACCAGGGCGCTTCCAGAGCCCAGGACGCAGCATCCGGTGACGGCCTGAAGGCCGGTCTGAAGAACAGACACCTGTCGATGATCGCGATCGGCGGCGTCATCGGTGCCGGCCTGTTCGTCGGCTCGGGCGCCGGCATCGCCAAGGCCGGCCCCGGCATCCTCATCTCGTACGCGATCGCCGGTCTGCTGGTGGTCCTGGTGATGCGGATGCTCGGCGAGATGGCGGCGGCCGATCCCTCGTCGGGCTCGTTCTCGGCGTACGCGGACCGCTCGCTCGGGCGCTGGGCGGGCTTCACCATCGGCTGGCTGTACTGGTTCTTCTGGGTCGTGGTGCTGGCCGTGGAGGCGACCGCGGCGGCCGGCATCCTCACCGACTGGGTGCCCTCGGTGCCGCAGTGGGCCTGGGCGCTGCTGGTGATGGTGGTGCTCACGGCGACCAACCTGGCCTCGGTCGGCTCGTACGGCGAGTTCGAGTTCTGGTTCGCCGGCATCAAGGTGGTGGCGATCGCCGCGTTCATCGTGATCGCCGGGCTCGCCGTGTTCGGCGTGCTGCCGGGCACCGACGCGGTCGGCACCGAGAACCTGACCGGCAACGGCGGCTTCCTGCCCAACGGCCCGGGCACCATCCTCTCCGGCATGCTGCTGGTCGTCTTCTCCTTCATGGGGAGCGAGATCGTCACGCTGGCCGCCGGCGAGTCGGCCGAGCCGGCGAAGATGGTCAGCCGGGCGACCAACAGCGTCATCTGGCGGATCGGCATCTTCTACCTGGGCTCGATCCTGCTGGTGGTCACGCTGCTGCCGTGGGACGCCAAGGCCCTGGTGGACGAGGGTCCCTACGTCGCCGCGCTGAACAAGATCGGCATCGATCACGCCGGCACGATCATGGACGTGATCGTGGTGACCGCGGTGCTCTCCTGTCTGAACTCCGGCCTGTACACCGCGTCCCGGATGGCGTTCTCGCTCGGCCAGCGCGGGGACGCACCGGCGTCCTTCGCCCGGGTGGACAAGCGGGGCGTGCCGGCGGTGGCGATCTGGTCGTCGGTGGCCTTCGGCTTCGTCGCGGTGATCTTCAACTACACCTCGCCCGACACCGTCTTCGAGTTCCTGCTGAACTCCTCCGGTGCGGTCGCCCTCTTCGTGTGGCTGGTGATCTGCTTCTCGCAGTTGCGGATGCGACCGGTCATCGAGCGCGAGATGCCCGAGCGGCACACGGTGCGGATGTGGCTCTACCCGTACCTCACGTACGCCACGATCGCGCTCATCGTCTTCATCCTCGGCTACATGCTGTACGACGACGACGGCCGCGAAATGATGGTGCTCTCGCTGGTGGTCGGCGGATTGGTGCTGGTCACCAGCCTGGTGCTGGACCGCAGGCGGCGGCGCGCTGCGACGGTGCCGGGCCAGCGCTCCTGATCCGCGCCGCGCCAGTGCCCGGCCAGCGTTTCTGAGCCGGGCCGCGCCGGGGCCGCTCGCTCCCGGACGTGGGGGGGGGGGGGGGGGGGGGCGGGGGGGGGGCGGGGGGGGGGCGCGGGGGGCGGGGGGGGCGGGGGGGGGGGGGGGGGCGGGGGCGGGCCCCGGGCGCGGGCCCGCGCCCGCGCCGGCCCCGGCCCCGGGTGCGGGCGCGGGCCCGCGCCGGGGCCGCTCGCTCCCGGACGTGCCGACGCCCCTGTGACCGATGAGGTCGCAGGGGCGTCGGCGTGTTCGCGGATGGTGTGTCCGCGAGCGAGGTGCTGCGGCGCGGTGTGGCGCGGGCCGGCGTCGGGCCGTACGGACCGGCCGGTGCGAGCCCGGGCGCGCGGCCCGGGCAAGGACCCGCGGACCCGCGGCGCCGGGGGTCGGTCAGGCGCGGCGGTCGAGCAGGCGCCAGGCGGTCGGCAGCAGCCCCATCGCGAGCGCCACCTTGAGCGCGTCGCCGAGCAGGAACGGGGTGAGGCCGGCCGCGACCGCGTCCGAGAGCGAGATGTCCAGGGACAGGGCCAGGTACGGCACGCCGACGGCGTAGATGATCGCGGAGCCGACGGCCATGGTGCCGACCGTGCGGACCATGCCGCGGTCGCCGCCGCGGCGGGCCAGCGCGCCGACCGCGGTGGCGGCGAGCATCATGCCGACGACGTAGCCGAAGGACGGCGCGGTGGCGCCCGACGCGCCCGCCGCGAACCAGGGCATGCCCGCCATGCCGACCAGCGCGTACACCAGGAGCGAGAGCAGCCCGCGGCCGGCACCGAGCGAGGCGCCCACCAGCAGGGCGGCGAAGGTCTGGCCGGTGACCGGCACCGGGGAGCCCGGCACCGGGACGGCGATCTGGGCGGCGATGCCGGTCAGCGCGGCGCCGCCGACGACCAGCGCCGCGTCGCGGACCCGGGCGCGCCCGGCGGTGGGGGTGTGCAGCAGGTCGGCCAGGACCGCGCCGGGCCTGGTGGTGGCAGTGGTGAGCGTGCTCAACGTTTCTCCCCGATTGGATGGGCGGTACAGCGGAACAGGGCGACGTTAACCCAGCCCTTATCGCCCGCTCACCGTGAAATGACCACAAGGCGGTCGGCGTGGCCTTGGCGGGTCCGGTACCTGCCAAGGCACCCCCGCAGCACGCTGCGACATCGCCGTTTTCGCTGGTCGCGTGATGCTCATCACGAAGCGGGCGGGAGCGCCCGGATCGTTTTGCGGTGGGCCGCATGGGCCGGTGACACTGTGGGCTCCCACCCCCACGAGAGTACGAGCACCATGCACGACAGTCCCACCCCCGGCCCGAGTGGCACCGCAGAGCCGCTGGCCGGCGGGCTCAAACCGCGGCACATGACCATGCTGGGGCTCGGCGGGGTGATCGGGGCGGGGCTGTTCGTCGGCTCCGGCGCGGGGATCGCGGTGGCCGGACCGGGCATCGTCCTCTCGTACCTGATCGCCGGCGTGCTCGCGATGCTGGTGATGCGGATGCTGGGCGAGATGTCGGCGGCGCTGCCCGCGTCCGGCGCGTTCTCGGTGCACGCGGAGCGGGCGCTCGGGCGCTGGGCGGGCTTCTCGGTGGGCTGGCTGTACTGGTTCCTGCTGGTGGTGGTGTTGGCGGTGGAGGCCACGGGCGCGGCGGGGATCGCGCACGGCTGGGTGCCCGCGGTGCCGCAGTGGGCGTGGGTGCTGCTGTTCATGGTGGTGTTCACGGCGGCGAACCTGGTGGCGGTGAAGAACTTCGGCGAGTTCGAGTTCTGGTTCGCCACCTTGAAGGTCGGCGCGATCGTGCTCTTCCTGGTGCTGGGGCTGCTGGCGATCTGCGGGCTGCTGCCGGACACCGAAGCGGTGGGCCTGGCCAACCTGACCGGGCACGGCGGCTTCCTGCCCGAGGGGTGGGGCGGGGTGGTCTCCGGGGTGCTGGCGGTGGTCTTCGCCTTCGGCGGCCTTGAGGTGGTCACCATCGCGGCGGCCGAGTCGGAGGACCCGGCGCCCGCGGTGGGCCGTGCGGTGCGCAGCGCGGTGTGGCGGATCGTCTTCTTCTACATCGGCTCGATGCTGGTGATCGTGACCGTGCTGCCGTGGACCGCGATGGAGCCCGGCAAGAGCCCGTACGTGGCGGTGCTCGACCACATCGGGGTGCCGGCGGCCGGGCAGATCATGAACGTGGTGGTCTTCGTGGCGCTGCTGTCGGCGCTCAACGCCAACCTCTACGGCTCCTCGCGGATGGTCTTCTCGCTCGCCGAGCGGGGCGAGGCGCCGCGCGCCCTGTTGCGGGTCACCGGGGGCGGGGTGCCGCGGCGGGCGGTGTTCGCCTCGGTCGCCTTCGGGTTCGTCTCCGTACTGCTCAATCTGAAGTGGCCGGATTCCATCTTTCACTACCTGCTCAACGCGGTGGGTGCGGTGCTGCTTTTCGTCTGGGCGCTGATTGCCCTTTCGCAACTGCGGCTGCGCGCTCGGATGACACCGGACGAGGTGGCTGCGCTGCCCCTGCGGATGTGGGGTTTTCCCTGGTTGACGCGGGTGGCGCTGGGCGCGATGGGGGTGATCCTGCTGCTGATGCTGACCGACCGCGATGCGCGCCCGCAACTGCTGTGGTCGACTGGGGCGACGGCTCTCGTGCTGGTGGTGGCAGGGGTACGGGAGTGGTCCAGTCGGCGCGAAAAGGATGAACGCCTACCAACCTGACGACCGGTCGGGTACGGAGCGTCACCACCCGGTCTGGATATCGGACAGGGCTGTCCGAACTGTTGTCCTGAGCGAACACCGACCCCACACTGGGGCCTTCATGTGCACCTCAGGGCTCTCACGGACTGGATCGATATCAGCATGAACTCGACACCCGCGCCCTCTGCGCCGGAGGGCGAGCCGCCCGGCTCGGTGACGGACGGCAACGGAACCAGCGGCTCCGAAGGCGTTGTTCTAGGCCACGGCCTCAAGCAGCGACATCTGTCGATGATCGCGCTGGGCGGTGTGATCGGCGCCGGCCTGTTCGTCGGCTCCGGTGCGGGGATCGCGGCGGCGGGGCCCGCCATCGTGTGCGCGTACGCGGTCTCCGGCCTGTTGGTCATGCTGGTCATGCGGATGCTGGGCGAGATGGCCGCGGCCAACCCGGCCTCCGGCTCCTTCTCGGTGCACGCCGAGCGCTCGCTCGGGCCGTGGGCCGGGTTCACCGCCGGCTGGATGTTCTGGCTGCTGCTGTGCGTGGCGGTGGCGGTCGAGGGCATCGGCGCCGCCAACATCATGGTCGGCTGGTTTCCGGACACCGAGTCCTGGATGTGGGTCGCCCTGTTCATGGTGATGTTCACCGTCACCAACCTGGCGGCGGTGAGCAACTTCGGCGAGTTCGAGTTCTGGTTCGCCACGCTGAAGGTGCTGGCCATCGCGGTCTTCCTGGTGCTGGGCATCCTGGCCATCATGGGCGCGCTGCCCGGCACCGACGCACCGGGCACCGACAACCTCACCGGCGACGGCGGCTTCCTGCCCAACGGCGTGGACGGCCTGGTGGTGGGCCTGTTGGCCTCCGTGTTCGCCTTCGGCGGCCTGGAGACGGTGACCATCGCAGCGGCCGAGTCCGAGCACCCGCGGCAGGGCGTGGCGAAGGCGGTGCGCACCGCGATGTGGCGCATCGGCCTCTTCTACGTCGGCTCGATGGTGATCATCGTGACGCTGATCCCGTGGGACAAGGCGTCGATCGTCAACGAGGGCCCGTACGTCGCGGTCCTCGACCACCTCGACATCCCAGCGGCCGGCGAGACGATGAACGTGATCGTGCTGATCGCGCTGCTCTCGGCGATGAACGCCAACATCTACGGCGCCTCCCGGATGGCGTACTCGCTGGTCGCCCGCGGGCAGGGCCCGAGCATCCTGAGCCGGGTCACCGGCGGCGTGCCCCGGCACGCGGTGGTCGCGTCGGCCGCCTTCGGCTTCCTCGCGGTGCTGTTCAACTACTGGTGGCCGGACACCATCTTCAAGTGGCTGCTGAACATGGTGGGCGCCGCGGTGCTCGTGGTCTGGGGCTTCATCGCCGCGGCCCAGCTCAAGATGCGGCAGCAGTTGGAGCGCGACGCGCCGGACAAGCTCATCGTGCGGATGTGGCTCTTCCCGTACCTGACCTGGGTCGCGCTGGCCGGTACGGCGGGCGTGCTGCTGCTGATGCTGCGCGAGGACGACACCCGTACGCAGCTCTTCTTCACCGCGTCGCTCGCGGTGATCTTCGTCATCGTCGGCTACGTGCGGCAGCGCGCCGCGGCGGCCGGCGGTTCGGGCGGCTCGGGCAGTGGCACGGGTGGCGGCGCCGGGCCGCTGGCCAAGGACACGTCCGGCAGCTAACCGACGGCTCGATCGACCGGCGCCCGCCGACGGGTCGCCAGCACTCCCGCGAGGCGGGGTGGTTCCTCAGACCGGGGAACCACCCCGCCTCCGTCTTTTGGACCAGGTCAGTGCCGTTCCGTGGCGCGAAATGGTCTTGCTGGTAGCGTGCACTTGCAAGTTAATTGCAATAAGCAGTCGGAGGGCTCGGCATGGCCATCTACACACTTCCTGAACTTCCGTACGACTACGCGGCGCTGGCCCCGGTGATCAGCCCCGAGATCATCGAGTTGCACCACGACAAGCACCACGCCGCCTACGTCAAGGGCGCCAACGACACCGTGGAGCAGCTCGCGGAGGCCCGGGACAAGGACCAGTGGGGCGCGATCAACGGCCTGGAGAAGAACCTGGCCTTCCACTTGTCCGGGCACATCCTGCACAGCATCTACTGGCACAACATGACCGGTGACGGCGGCGGCGAGCCGCTGGAGGCGGACGGCGTGGGCGACCTGGCGGGCGCCATCGCCGAGTCCTTCGGCTCCTTCGCCAAGTTCAAGGCGCACCTGACCAAGGCGTCCGCCACCACCCAGGGTTCGGGCTGGGGCGTGCTGGCGTACGAGCCGGTCAGCGGCCGACTCGTGGTGGAGCAGGTCTACGACCACCAGGGCAACGTCGGTCAGGGCTCGGTGCCGATCCTGGTCTTCGACGCCTGGGAGCACGCCTTCTACCTCCAGTACAAGAACCAGAAGGTGGACTTCATCGAGGCGATGTGGCAGGTCGTCAACTGGCAGGACGTCGCCAAGCGCTACCGCGCGGCCACCGAGCGGGCGCAGAGCCTGCTGCTCGCGCCCTGATCCCGCGCGGCGCCCGCGGCCGGCCCGACTCATCCCGGTCCGATCCGGCTTGGCCCGACTGGACCCGGTCCGCTCTTGTCTGGACTGACTTGTCCTGTCCTGCCTGGACCGACCTGACCGGTGACACCGGCCCCCGCGCCGCCGCACCCCGCCGAGCCGGCGCCCCAGACCTCCTGCTCACGTGATCGTCTTCTCACCCTTCACGTAGGCGGGCGGAAAGAAGAGAGCAAGGCCCCCACGCGGTCGACTCGCGTGGGGGCCTTGTGCGTGCCCGACCCTGCCACGTACCACCGGCCCCCGTCACCGCTCGGGCCCCACGACGGCGCGTTCCCCCGGCGTGGCCGGCCGCCATTCCCTCCCTTTATGAGCTCCGTGCAGCACGCATGAAATGATTCCTACTGACCTACACATGAGACGAAGACGAGGGAGTCCCGTCGTGCCCGGTGAGAACCTGACCCGTGAAGAGGCCCGCAACCGGGCCCAGCTACTCACCGTGGACGCGTACGACATCGCGCTCGACGTGCGCAGCGCCCTCGGCCCCGACGCGAGCGCCGGGGCGGTGCGCACCTTCCGCTCCACCACGACCATCAGGTTCCGCTCGGCGACGGTGGGCGCCGACTCCTTCGCCGACCTGCTGGCGCCCTCGATCACGGCGATCACGCTGAACGGGCGGGCGCTCGACCCGGCCGAGGTCTACGACGGCACCCGGATCGCGCTGGCCGACCTGGCGGCGGAGAACGTGCTGACGGTGGACGCGCAGTGCGCGTTCAGCAAGACCGGCCAGGGCCTGCACCGCTTCGTGGACCCCGAGGACGGCGAGGTCTACCTCTACACGCACTTCGAGCCGGCCGACGCCCGCCGGGTCTTCACCAACTTCGAGCAGCCCGACCTGAAGGCGCCCTTCACCTTCGCCGTGACCGCGCCCGAGGGCTGGACCGTGCTCAGCAACGGTGACCTGGACGGCGAGCCGACCCCGGCCGACGGCGGCGGCACCCGCACCCGCTTCGTGCCGACCAAGCCGATCTCCACGTACATCACGGCCGTCGTCGCCGGCCCGTACCACTACGAGCGCGACCACTACAGCCGCACCTTCGCCGACGGCAGCACCCTTGAAGTGCCGCTCGGCGCGCTCTGCCGCAAGGGGCTGGCCAAGCACTTCGACGCGGACGACATCTTCACCGTCACCAAGCAGGGCTTCGACTTCTTCCACGACCGCTTCGACTTCCCGTACCCGTTCGGCAAGTACGACCAGGCGTTCGTGCCCGAGTACAACATCGGCGCGATGGAGAACCCGGGCTGCGTCACCTTCCGCGAGGAGTACATCTTCCGCGGCAAGGTCACCCAGACGTCCTACGAGGCCCGCAGCAACACCCTGCTGCACGAGATGGCCCACATGTGGTTCGGCGACCTGGTCACCATGGAGTGGTGGGACGACCTGTGGCTGAAGGAGTCCTTCGCCGACTTCATGGGGGCGTACGCGCTGGTGGGCGCCACCCGCTTCACGGACGGCTGGATCACCTTCGCCAACCGCCGCAAGAGCTGGGCCTACCGCGCCGACCAGCTCTCCTCCACGCACCCGATCACCGCCGACATCCGGGACCTGGAGGACGCCAAGCTCAACTTCGACGGCATCACCTACGCGAAGGGCGCCTCCGCGCTCAAGCAGCTCGTCGCCTACGTCGGCGAGGAGGCGTTCCTTGAGGGCGCCCGCCGGTACTTCAAGCAGCACGCGTACGGCAACACCACCCTCGGCGACCTGCTCACGGTGTTGCAGGAGACCTCGGGCCGCGACATGGCCGCCTGGTCCGCGGCCTGGCTCCAGACCGCCGGCGTCAACGTGCTGACCCCGCAGGTCACCTATGACGCGGCCGGCAAGATCACCGAGCTGTCGGTGCGGCAGGAGGCGGCGACCGACTACCCGACGCTGCGCCCGCACCGGATCGCGGTCGGCCTCTACCGGCGCGCCGGCGGCGAGCTCAAGCGGTACGCGCAGGCCGAGGTGGACGTGGCGGGCCCCGGCACCGCCGTGCCCGACCTGGTGGGCGTGGAGCGGCCGGACCTGATCCTGCTCAACGACGAGGACCTGACGTACTGCAAGGTCCGCTTCGACGAGGGCTCACTGGCCACCCTGCGCGGGCACCTGGGCGAGCTGTCGGACCCGATGGCGCGCGCCCTGTGCTGGTCGGCGCTGTGGAACCTGACCCGCGACGGGCTGATGCCGGCCCGCGACTTCCTCGCCCTGGTCGAGACGTTCGCCGGCACCGAGAGCGACATCGGCGTGTTGCAGATGGTGCAGTCCTGGGCGGGGTACGCGCTGGCGCACTACGCGACGCCGGCCTCGCGCGAGGCGGCCGGGCAGGCGCTGGCCCAAGCGGCGCTGCGGGAGCTGCGGCAGGCGGTGCCCGGCAGCGGGCACCAGTTGGCGTGGGCCCGCTTCTTCGCCGGCCTGGCCAGCAGCGAGGGCGACCTCCAGTTGCTGAGCGGACTGCTGGCCGGCGGGGCCAAGGTGGACGGCCTCGACGTGGATCAGGAGCTGCGCTGGGCGTTCCTGGCCACGCTGGCCGCGCACGGCGCCGCCGACGCCGCGCAGATCGACGCCGAACTGGCCCGCGACGACACCGCGTCCGGCAAGCGGCACCAGGTGCGCTGCCTGGCCGCGCGCCCGCTGGCCGAGGTCAAGGCTGCGGCGTGGGAGTCGGTCGTGGACCGCGACGAGCTGTCCAACGCGCTGGTGGAGGCGACCATCGCCGGCTTCACCCAGTCGCACCAGCGCGAACTGCTCGCCCCGTTCGCGCCGCGCTATCTGGCGGCCCTGGAGCGGGTGTGGCAGGAGCGCTCGATCGAGATCGGGATGTCCGTGGTCACGGGGCTGTTCCCGCTGGTCCAGGGCGACCAGGCGACGCTGGACGCCGTCGAGGGCTGGCTCACCGGGCACCCGGACGCGGCGCCGGCGCGGCGCCGCCTGGTCGCCGAGGGCCGCGACGACCTGGCCCGCGCGGTGCGGGCCCAGGCTTGCGATGCGGTGTGAGGGACGGCGTGGGGGCGGCTTGCGGCGCGGCTTTGAGTGCGTATGGCCGGCTGCGGTACCCGGCCCGTCGCTGACGGCGCGTTGCTGACGACACGTCACTGACGCGCTGACGGCGCCGCGCCGATGACCGTCCGGGGGGGGGGGGGGGGGGGGGGGCGGCGCCCCCCCCCCCCCGCGGGGGGGGGGGCGGGGCGCGCGCCCCGCGCGCCCGGGGGGCGCCCCCCCCCCCCCCCCCCCCCC
>NZ_JBEHZD010000026.1:0-30978 GCF_040240285.1 Streptomyces sp. HSW2009
GGGGGGCGGGCGGGCCCCCGCCCCCGCCGGCGCCCCGCCGGGCGGGGGCCTGCGGGGGGGGGGGGGGGCGGGCCCCCGGGGGGGGGGGGGCCCCCCTTTCTGCGTGCCGGGGCCCGGCGCGAGCGAGAGGCATCGATCGCGACGTGCTGTTTCACGTGAAACGGTGCGCCCGCCGTACGGGGGTGGGCGCGAGTACGGCTCCAGCTCCGGCTCCGGCTACAGGTGCGGCTACGGGTGCGAGGCTGGCCTGCTGCCTGCTGCCTGCTGCCTGCTGCCTGCTGCCTGGCGCCTGGGGGTGCCAGGGGGCTGAGGGATGCGAGGGCGTCGCGCCGTGAGCGGCGAGTGGTGATGCCTGGTGAGCGGTGAGCGTTGGTGAGCGGTGAGCGTGGGCGGGGCTGGGGGCGGAGCCGGGGGCGATACGCCGGTGCGGGCGAGGGCGCGTGGTGGACACGGGGGACCGCACTCGTTTCACGGGCCGCTCGCCCTCGTTTCACGTGAAACACCCGCCCGCTGTACGTGAAGCACCCGCTGTACGTGAAGCACCCGCTGTACGTGGAACACCCGCCGTACGTGGAACGGCACCGGCATGCGGCGGCTCTGGCGGTATGGCGGGCAGCACCGGCACGCGGCACCGGCAAGTAGCGGCGGTACGTGGCGGCGATGGCCGTACGGGCGAGGGCGCCGTTTCACGTGAAACAGTGCCGCGGGGTCGGGCCGAGGCCGGTGGCGGACGAGGGGCGCGGTGCGGCGGGAGAGGCGTCGGGGCGGTGGCCAGGCTGGCTCGGCGCGTCAGCGCGTGGCTCCGGTGACCAGCCAGCGGCCCGACCGGGTGCGTACCCAGAGGGTCACCATGCGCATGGTCATCATCAGCCCCATGGCCCACCACAGCGCGGTGAGGCCACCGCCCAGCGTCGGGACGAGCAGGGCGACGGGGGCGAACACCGCCAGGGTGATGATCATCGCTAGGGCGAGGTACGGGCCGTCGCCCGCCCCCATCAGCACGCCGTCCAGGACGTACACCACCCCGGAGATGGGCTGGGTGACGGCGACCACCAGCAGGGCGGGGAGGAGCGTGTCGCGTACGGACTGGTCCGTGGTGAAGAGTGGGATGAACAGCGGGCGGGCCAGGATGACCAGCACGCCGAGCACGATGCCGGAGGCTATCCCCCACTCGACCATGCGCCGACAGGCGGCCCGCGCTCCTTCCTTGTCGCCGGCGCCCAGATAGCGACCGATGATGGCCTGCCCGGCGATGGCGATGGCGTCCAGCGCGAAGGCGAGCAGGCTCCACAGGGTGAGGATGATCTGGTGGGCGGCGACGTCGGCGTCACCGAGGTTGGCCGCGACGCCGGTGGCGATGAGGGTGACCGTACGCAGCGAGAGCGTACGGATCAGGAGGGGCACTCCGGCCTGGGCGCAGGCGCGTATGCCGGCCGCGTCGGGGCGAAGCGATGCGCCGAGGCGCCTGGCGCCGCGGACCACCACGACGAGGTAGGCGCCGGCCATGCCCCACTGGGCGATGACGGTGCCCCAGGCGGAGCCGGCGATGCCGAGGTCGGCGCCGTAGACCAGCGCGACGTTGAGGCCCGCATTGGCGGTGAAGCCGCCGATGGCGACGTAGAGCGGGGTACGGGTGGCCTGGAGGCCGCGGAGCACGCCGGTGGCGGCGAGCACGATGAGCATGGCGGGGATGCCGAGGGCGCTGATCCGCAGATAGGTGAGGGCGTGCGGGGCGGCGGTGCTGGAGGCGCCGAAGAGGTCGACGAGGGCGGGTGCCGTGGGGAGGACCACGGCGATCACGGTGAGGCCGATGAGGAGGGCGAGCCAGATGCCGTCCATGCCCTGCCTGATGGCGCCGGGCAGATCGCCGGCGCCCACTCGGCGGGCGACGGCCGCCGTGGTGGCGTAGGCGAGGAAGACGAAGACGTTGACGCCGGTGAGCAGGAGGGCGGCGGCGACGCCGAGTCCGGCGAGCTGGGGGGTGCCGAGGTGACCGACAATGGCACTGTCCACCATCACGAAGAGGGGCTCGGCGATGAGGGCGCCGAAGGCCGGAACGGCGAGCGCGATGATCTCTCGGTCGTGCCGGCTGCGCGTGCGCCGGTCCTTCGCGGTGGCCTGGATCATGTGTCCCAATCTAATCGTCCACAGGTAAGAGATGCAATGCAGTCGCAGTCCTTACTTGAGGTCGCTCTGCGTGGTGTCCTCTGCGCCGTTTGTCGCGATCTTCGGCTGACTGGGGAAGTTTTTCTTCTGCACAGCCCCGGAATGAGGAAAGCGCAGGTCAGTGAGGTGGAAGCGCGGAACATGAGAGCTTGTCCACAGCGCTGTCCCCCGCGCCATGCACAGCTTTTCGGGAGTTCTCCACAGGATGGCCCCCGTCATCCACATGGCCTGTGGATAACCAGATTGGCGGACGGCTTTCGCGGGCCTACCGTGGTCCGGCGCCCGCCGCCTTTTTTGGCCTGACGAACCTCGAACTCGACGCGCCGTCAGCGGAGTCGGGCGTCCTTTTGTCAGAGCCGTGCCGTAAGAAGGAAGGGCATCGGCGAGGGTCCGCGTCGCGGACGGGAGGAGGTGGCGGGGTGAGCATGCCCGAGCCCATGGACGACCCCTGGCCCGACCCTGGCCCCAGTGACCGGCTGCCCACGGCACCACGCCCCCGCCGGGGCGAGGGCCGCGGCGGTCGGGGCGAAGGCCGTCGCGAGGACCAGCACGACCGGGAGCGCGACGGCGGCGGCTGGGAGGGCTCGGGCTTCGAGCGCGTCCCCCCGCAGGACCTCGACGCCGAACAGTCCGTGCTCGGCGGCATGCTGCTCTCCAAGGACGCCATCGCCGACGTGGTGGAGGTCCTCAAGGGCCACGACTTCTACCGGCCCGCGCACGAGACCATCTACCAGGCCATCCTCGACCTGTACGCCAAGGGCGAGCCGGCCGACCCGATCACGGTCGGCGCCGAGCTCACCAAGCGCGGCGAGATCACCAAGGTCGGCGGCGCCTCGTATCTGCACACCCTCGTCCAGTCGGTCCCGACCGCCGCCAACGCGGAGTACTACGCGGAGATCGTCCACGAGCGGGCCGTGCTGCGTCGCCTCGTGGAGGCCGGCACCCGCATCACCCAGATGGGATACGCGGCCGACGGCGACGTCGACGAGATCGTCAACAGCGCCCAGGCCGAGATCTACGCCGTCACCGAGCAGCGCACCAGCGAGGACTATCTGCCGCTCGGCGACATCATGGAGGGCGCGCTCGACGAGATCGAGGCCATCGGCTCGCGCAGCGGCCAGATGTCGGGCGTGCCGACCGGGTTCACGGACCTGGACTCGCTCACCAACGGTCTGCACCCGGGGCAGATGATCGTCATCGCGGCGCGTCCCGCGATGGGTAAGAGCACCCTGGCCCTGGACTTCGCCCGGGCATGTTCGATCAAGGGCAATCTGCCCAGTGTCATCTTCTCGCTGGAAATGGGTCGCAACGAGATCGCCATGCGTCTGTTGTCGGCCGAGGCGCGGGTGGCGCTGCACCACATGCGGTCGGGCAGCATGACGGACGACGACTGGACGCGACTCGCGCGCCGGATGCCCGAGGTGACCGCCGCGCCGCTGTACATCGACGACTCCCCGAACCTGTCGATGATGGAGATCCGCGCCAAGTGCCGCCGCCTCAAGCAGCGCAACGACCTCCAGCTCGTGGTCATCGACTACCTCCAACTGATGCAGTCCGGCGGCGCCCGCCGCCCCGAGAGCCGTCAGCAGGAGGTCTCGGACATGTCCCGTAACCTCAAGCTGCTGGCCAAGGAGCTGGAGGTCCCGGTGATCGCCCTCTCCCAGCTCAACCGTGGTCCCGAGCAACGTACGGACAAGAAGCCGATGGTCTCCGACCTTCGAGAGTCGGGATCGATCGAACAGGATGCCGACATGGTCATCCTGCTGCACCGTGAAGACGCGTACGAGAAGGAGTCGCCGAGAGCCGGCGAAGCGGACCTGATCGTCGCCAAGCACCGAAACGGCCCGACGGCCACGATCACGGTGGCCTTTCAGGGGCATTACTCGCGTTTCGTGGACATGGCGCAGACGTAGTCGGGGCGGCTGCCTCAAGGACGTGGCCGGGGCTGGCCTGGCGAGACCCCCGGGCCGGGGCGCGCTGGACGCCGCCCGGGGGCGCCGCGGTGGGACGTCTTGCCCGTCGTTCAGCCCTTTCGTACGAGGGCGAGGATGTCCGTGGCCCGCTGGAGCGACTGGTCGACGCTCTCGTCGCTGTCGGCAGCCTGGAGGGGAGGCCAGCCGGCGCCGGCGCCGCCGGGTAGCCGAAAACGCCGCGTGAGCGGGGCAGCCGGGCAGGCCGGAAGAGGCCAGGTGTGACCGAGTGCGACCGTACGGAGCGAGGTGCGATCAGGCGCGATCGTACGGGGTCAGGCACGACCGGCCGTGATCGTACGGGGCGAGACGTGATCAGATGGGACCGTGCAGGCCGTACCGGCCCACGTGCGACCGGCCGTGATCGTACGGAGTCGGGTGTGACCGGCTACGACCGTACGGAGCCACGCGGGACTCGGTACGACCGGCCGGGGTATGGCGGCGGAACGGTCGCTTCCGGAGAGGGTTTTGGTCAGTTGGGATCGGGCTGGGCCACGTCGCCCGCGGTGCCTGCGACGGCGGGGCCGCAGTCGGCCGGTAGGCCGGCGAGCACCAGGGCTATCGCCTGCTCGGCCGTGTCCGCCTCACCGACCACCGTGCCGCGCGCGGGGCCGCAGACCCGGTAGCGGCCGTCCTTCAGCAGGTCGACGAACGGCACGTCCCACGCGTACGGAAAACCGGTGCAGGTGCTGAAGTGCAGCGACCAGTGGCTGGTGAACGGGTACAACTGCCGCAACTTCGGCTCCTCAGCCGCCACCTCGGCGAGCGCGAGCGTCTGCCGCGCGGGTTCCAGGCGGCCCGCCTGCCGGCGAAGGTCGTCGCACAGCAGCCCCCACTGCACAGACACCGCCTCGGCCGGACCCACCTCATGGGCCGCGACCAACTCGCTCACCTTGATGAACGGCGCGACCCGCTGGATCTCGCCCAGCCCGGCGCCGCTGCGCCAACCCGCCGCCGCCCGGGCCACTTCGGCCAGCTCGGACGTCGTACCGGTGAGCAGTTCGATGCCCTGCGACCAGCCGTTGATGCTGAACCAGCGACTCTTCACGCCGACGAAGACCCAGCAGGGGGCCCGGCCGGCGTCGCTGCTGATGATCCCGGCGGAGCGCAGGGGTTCGGAGTCGTTGCGCTGGATCGCGCCCAGGTCGAGGCCCTGCTCGGCAGCCGCCGACTCCAGGGCTTCGGCGAGGCTGCCCGCAGCCGCGAGGTCCGGATACAGATCGGGATCTGCGGGGTTGGCGGGGCGCGGAGAGTTCGAAGTCACCTTCGGAGTCTTTCGTCTGTGCTGCGGAAAGACCACCCCTTGGGGCGGGAATGATCTGGGCTGTGCGGTACGACTCACGGTTTCGCCGCAGGTCACCGGGGGTGCGCAGGGCAGACCGGAGGCGCGGGTGCGGACAGCACACTGGTACGGATCGGACAACGGGCCCCGTGTCAGCCGGCGTTCTGGCCGTGCCGGAAGGTGCGGCGGTAGGCGTGCGGGGGGACGCCGAGCGCGCGGTTGAAGTGGCGGCGCAGGGTGGTCGCGGTGCCCATGCCGGTGGCTGCGGCGATGGCATCGATGCTGTCGTCGGTCCTCTCCAGCAGCTCCTGGGCCCGCCGGATGCGCTGGGTGTGCAGCCACTGCAACGGTGTGGTGCCGGTCGCCGCACGGAACTGGCGGCCGAGGTGGCGCGCGCTCAACCCCGCCCGACGGGCCAGGTCTTCCACGGTCAGCGGCTCATCGAGCCGTTCGAGCACCCACGGAAGCAGCGCCCCGAGCGGATGATCGCCCTGCTCGGGCACCGGGGCCGTGACGAACTGGGCCTGGCCGCCGGCCCGGAGCGGCGGTACGACCAGCCGCCGGGCCGCGATGTTGGCGACCGCCGAACCGCGGTCCAGCCGCACCAGATGGAGGCACAGGTCCAGGGCGGCGGCCTTCCCCGCGGAGGTGAGGACGCTGCCGTTGTCCACGTACAGCACATCGGCGTCGACCTCGACGCGCGGGTAGCGGGCGGCCAGCTCCGCGGTGTGCGCCCAGTGCGTGGTGGCCCGTCGGCCGTCCAACAGGCCGGCCGCGGCCAGGACGAACGCGCCGGTGCACAGCGAAGCCACCCGCGCGCCGGCCGCGTGCGCCGCGCGCACGGCCGCGACCAGCTCATCCGGCGGCGGCACGGCCACGTCCGCCCAGGCAGGAACGATCACGGTGTCGGCGAACGGCAACCGGTCCAGCCCGCAGTCGGGTTCAAGCTGGAACCGACCGACGCGTACGGTCGCCGGCCCGCACAGTGCGACCTCGTACCAATCGTCCGCCACCTGCGGCGGAGCCGCCCCGAAGAGCTCGTACGCCATCGCGAGTTCGAGGTGCAGCATCCCGTCGGTAACGGCCAGCGCGACAGTGCTCATGTCCGAAATTGTATGGGGCGGGTCGTTCCAGACACTCACGCCGGTGGGCCGGCACTGGCCAGGATGACGTTGAACGATGAATCGAGTACGGGAGGCAGTCATGGGGTCGGGGCAAGCGGTCGCGGTGGTCGGGGCGTACGGACACACCGGGCGATTCGTGGTGGCCGAACTGCTCGAACGTGGCTTCCGACCGGTGTTGGTCGGCCGGGACGCGGAGAAGTTGGGGGCGCTGGCGGGGGCGTTGGGGCGGGCGTGGGACGGGGTGGGTGGACCAGGTGGCTTGAGTGGCTTGGGTGAGTCGAGTGAGCTGAGTAGGGCGGGTGGTGTAGATGGTTTTAGTAGTAGGGACGGGGTGGATGGTGCGGGTGGCTTGGGTGAGTCGGTGGGGGGCGGGGCCGTCGGGCTGGACGTCCGTCCGGCGACGGCCGACGATCCGACGGCGCTCGACCGGGCGCTGACGGGTGTGGCCGCCGTGATCAACTGCGCGGGCCCGTTCGCCAGCACGGCGGCGCCCGTGATCGAGGCGGCGCTGCGTGCCGGCATTCCGTACCTGGACGTGGCGGCCGAAGTGGAGGCCAATGCCGACACGTTCGCGCACTTCGACGAGCCCGCTCGCGCCGCCGGGGTGGCGGTCGTCCCCGCGATGGCCTTCTATGGTGGCCTCGGCGACCTGCTCGCCACTGCGGCGATGGGCGACTGGACCGGGGCGGACGAAGCGCACATCGCGTACGGGCTGAGCAGTTGGCACCCGACGGAGGGGACGCGGGCGGCCGGCCGGGTCTCCAGGGACCGGCGCAACGGGCAACGCGTCAGGTACGCAAAGGGGAAGTTGGAGTACGTTCGGGGTGAACTGCCCACCCTGGAGTGGAGCTTCCCCGCTCCGCTCGGGACCCGGGACGTGATCGGCGAGTTCACCATGGCCGACGTCATCACCGTGCCGAGCCATCTGGCCATCCCCGAGGTGTGCACCTATATGACGACCGAGGCCGCACGGGACGTCGTGGGCCCCGACACGCCCACTCCGGCTGCCGTCGACGAACAGGGCAGGTCCGCGCAGACCTTCCTGGTCGACGTACGGGTACGCGCCGGCGGCGTCGAACGGCGCGCCGTGGCCCAGGGGCAGGACATCTACGCCGTCACCGCTCCGTTGGTCGTGGAGGCGGTCGACCGCCTCCTCACCGGCAGGTCGAAGGCGCTGGGCGTCGCCTCGGCCGGCGCGCTCTTCGATGCTGCTGACTTCCTTCGGGCCTTGGCGCCGCGGATTTTGGTGGAGGTCGGGTGAGGGGGAGGTTGGGGATGGGTTGAGGGTTGAGGGTTGAGGGGTTGGGCCGTGGCTGGGGTGGGCTGTGTGGGGCGGGGTTGGGGGTGGGGTGTGCGTGGGGCAGGGGCAGGGTCAGGGGCAGGACCGGTGGTGAGGTGTGGGTGGTTGGGGAGTTGGGGGAGTGGTGGGTGCTTGGCAGGGGTGGGGTGCGTGGTGTGGTGGGTGAGGGCTGGTGGTACGGGGCGGGTGTGGGTGGTGCGTGTGGGGGTTGACTGTGGACGGGATGGTGGGGTGGTCATGGTGGCCGGTGGGGAGCTGCTGCACGGGGGTTGACCTGAGTCTTTCTGCCTGAGTGGTTCGCGTGGGGCGGGGCCGGCGTGGGCGAGGAGGAGCGGCGGGTACGTCCTTCTCGAAAACTCACCCAGAGTTATCCACAGGCCCAAACGGACCATCCCGATGCGGGGGATGATCGCACCATGAACGAGATCGTCTTGATGTCCGATCCGCAGGTGGCCGCCGTGCCGATTGAGGAGTGCGGCGAACCGTTGGTGGACGTACGGCGCGGTACGCCCCTCCTCATTGACGAGCGCCAACGGCAGGACGCCGCCGGCGCCTTCGCTCACTTGAGGTCGGGAGTGCTGGACCGGCTCTGCACCGCCCAGCAGGCACTTCCGCCGAGACTGCGACTGCTGTTCGTCGAGGGGTACCGCCCGCCAGCCCTCCAGCGCCAGTACTTCGACGAGTACTCCGACGAGCTCCGCGCCGAGCACCCCGACTGGACCGCCGCCCAACTCCACTCGGCGGCCAGCCGCTATGTCTCACCACCCGAGATAGCCCCGCACAGCGCCGGCGCCGCCGTTGACCTGACCCTCGCCGACGACTCCGGACGCGAGCTCGACCTGGGCACCCGGATGAACGCGTCACCAGAGGAGAGCGCGGGCGCCTGCTACACCCAGGCCGACAACATCACCCCAGAGGCCCGCGCCCACCGCGACATCCTGAGCACCGCACTCACCACCGCGGGCCTGGTCAACTACCCGACGGAGTGGTGGCACTGGTCGTACGGAGACCGCTACTGGGCCCTCGCCACGGGAGCGCCAGCGGCCCGTTACGGAGCGAAGGAGCTGGGCTGAGGAATGGGGGTGGTGGGTGGTGGTGGAGGGGGAAGGGCTGAGCCGTTGGGTGAGTGACGAGGGGGTGGCTGGTCGTTAGCGCTGTGGCTGTGGCTGTGGCTGTGGCTGTGGCTGTGGGGCGTGAGCCGGTGGTCGCGCGGGTTGTCGTTATGCGGGGTCTGGCCTGGTGTCCGGTTCTGTGGTTGCTGCGGTTTGTTCGGTCTCGGGTTGGGGGGCTGGGTGCGGTGCTGGCGCTGTTTATCGTTCGGCCGCGTTGACTGCCGGGGCCGTCTTGTTGGGTGAGGCGGCCTCTTCTGACTCGGGGCCGGGGCCCGTACCGGGGGCGGGGGTGGGTTCCGCGGGCGAGGGGGCCGGTGCCATGTCGGTGTCGGTGCGCGAGAGGAGGCGTTCGTAGCGCTGCCGGGCGGCTTGGGGGGTGCCGAGTCCGAGGCCGAAGGCGATCTCGGGCCAGGTCATGCCGCGCCCCCGCGCCATCTGGAGGAGACCGACTTCGAGTTCGTCCATCTCGCCGCGGGCCAGTGGCATGAGGGTGAGAGCGGCCGTGATGTCGGTCTGGTCCACTGCCGGTTCGCCGTCGGTGGGGAGCGCGGCCCCACTGAGCAGGAAGGAGACCAGCCGGATCGCCTCGTGCGCGCCGATGATCGACGGATGGGCCTGCCGCTGGCGCTGCTCATTGCTGGCGGCGTGGCGCTCGGCAATGCGGAAGAGGGAGGCATAGACGCGCTCCGCTCGCGCCTGCTCGGGGGACGTGGGCGTGAAGGGAGCGACGGGCGAGTCGCTAGACGCTGACGCTGACATGCGTCCAGGCTCGGCTAGTACGTGGCGACTGTCAACTGCTTGTTGTGAACGAAATGTTTGGCGGGTGGGGGGAGGGTGGGCGAGGGGGAGGGGGGGGAGGGGCCCTCAGGGGGTAGCCAACCGGCATCTCGCCCTCCCCTCTCCGTCCCCCCGCCAACCCGCGCTCCGTACCCCACGCTCCGAGTCCCCGCGCTCCATACCCTCACATCCACCGCACTCACGGCCCCATCCCCTTCTCCGCAGCCGCAGCCGCAGCCGCAACCCACCCTCACCCTCACTCCCACACCACGAGCCCACGCCCCCCAGCCCACTGTCGCCCCACGGCCCACCCCCTCCCCTCCCCCACCCCCAGGCATCCTGGTCGTATGTATCGAGAGCGGCGCTCAAACCTCGCCGGCGCAGTGGTGTGGGAGCGTCGGGCCGTAGTGGGCACGGGTCTCGTGCGGGTGTTGCCTGATGGGTGCATGGACCTGCTGTGGCACGACGGGCAGCTCGTGATCGCTGGGCCCGACACCCGGGCGCACCTCGTTCGGGATCGGCCGGGCGCGGTCCACGTCGGACTGCGGTTCGCCCCGGGAGTGGGGCCCGGCGTGTTTGGCCTGCCGGCGTCGGAGTTACGGGATCAGCGCGTACCGGTGGACGAGATCTGGCCCCGGCCCGAAGCCGCCCGCCTGGCCGAGCTCCTCGCGAACGCGGAAGAGGCAGGACGCGCCCGCGTACTGGAGGCGGCCGTCGCCGCGCGGCTCCGAGTGGCCGAAGAGCGACCGGCGTGCGGCGATGCGTACGAGCCGGTTCCGCCGTACGCGCGAGTGGTCGCGGGGCTGCGCGCCGGCGGGACGGTCGCGGCGCTGGCGCGGGAGGTCGGGCTCAGCGAGCGGCAGTTGCACCGACGGTGTCTGACGGCGTTCGGGTACGGGCCGAAGACGCTGGCGCGCGTGTTGCGTCTGGGGCGCGCGCTCGACCTGGCGCGTGCGGGTGTGGCGTGGGCCGAGGTCGCCGCCCGGGCCGGGTACGCCGATCAAGCCCATTTCTCGCGGGAGGTGCGGGCCTTGGCCGGTGTGCCCCTGACGGAACTCCTGCCGCCCCCTGCCCAGAGTCGCGATGGGTGTGAGCCGTAGCGGAACCGGCCAGTGGTCGCTGCCTGAACTTGCGTCCTGCGGGGCGGGTGCCGCGGCGTTCTTGTGTCCCGGTGTCCTGTCGGGCGTTGATGTCGACGTCGGCAGTCGTGCCGCCGGTCCCTATCTAATTAGAGCGTTCATTCTAGGCCGTGGTACGTTTTCGCCACGCGCTAAGTAGAACGTTCGTTTTAGGGCTCTGGGTCGGCGATGCCGCAAACCCGCCCGCCCTGAAACCACGCGCGCCGCACCCCCGCCCAGCACCCACCGCAGACCGTCACACAAGGGGAATCGTCATGGCCAACAGCACCAAACCGCAGGTCACGATCGTTGGACTCGGCCCGATGGGGCAGGCCATGGCCGAGAGCTTTCTCGATCGCGGGTACGCCGTCACCGTGTGGAACCGCACCGCAGCGCGGGCTGAGTCGCTCGTGGCCCGCGGCGCCGTCCTCGCGTCGAGCGCGTCCGATGCACTGGCCGCCAGCGAGGTGGTGATCATCAGCCTCACGGATTACGCGGCGATGTACGACGTGTTGGCCCCGGCGAGTTCGGCGCTGGTCGGCCGCGTACTGGTCAACCTGAGTTCCGATACGCCGGAACGTGCTCGGGCCGCCGCACGTTGGGCAGCAGCGCACGGCGCCGAGCACCTCACGGGCGGAGTCACCGTTCCGCCCTCCGGAATTGGGCAGCCGGATTCAGCCACCTTCTACAGCGGCCCGCGTGAGGCGTTTGATCGACACCGGCATGTGTTGGAGGTGGTGACCGGCCGGGTCGACTACCGGGGCGACGACCCGGGGCTCGCCGCGCTCTTCTACCAACTCGGCATGGTCATGTTCTGGACCTCGATGCTCGGCCACTGGCAGGCGGTCGCCCTCGCCCAGGCCAACGGGTTGACCGCCGCCGACGTCTTGCCGCACGCCACCGAAACCGCCAATTCACTACCGTCGTTCTTCGCCTTCTACGCCGACCGCATCGATGCTGGTCAGCACGGTGGTGACGTGGATCGGCTGGCCATGGGGCTGGCCAGCGTCGAACACGTCCTGCACACACACGCCGACGCGGGCGTCGACACCGCGCTGCCGGCCGCAGTCGTCGACCTCTTCCGCCGCGGCGTCAACGCAGGCCATGCCGCGGACAGCTTCTCCAGCCTGGTGGAACTGCTGCGGAAGCCCGCGGCATAGGGCGGACTTATCGGGCCAAGCGCTACGTACGTAACGTGAGCCACGTACGTCATGCGCCACTGCGTCGGCGGTGCGCGCCGGCGACGACCCCGCGCGCGTCCGGCGCACGCTCAGCACTCGACCGCCGCGCGCCCGACGAGCTGGCCCAGCGGCGTACGGCCACCTTGCCGAGGACGTACTGCCTCACGACAGACATACCGGGTGACCGCGAAACGCCGGCAAGTCCGAGCAGCCAATCTCCGCTGCCGGTCCCCGCAGTTGGTCCCCGAGGTGGTTCCCGCGGGCAGTTTGCGCGGGCGGGGCGGGCGCTGGCCGGCCGCCTCCTCCCCTCCCCCGGCGGCGGATCACCACTGGTGGGCACGGGCAGCAGCGTCAGGAGCCCGACGCCGCCAGCGCTACGAAAACGTCAGGAGCCCGATGCCATCAGCGCCGCGAAAACGTCAGGAGTCCGACGCCGCCAGCGTCGCGAAGAGGTCGACCGCATTGCCGTCAGGATCGTGCAACACCGCGTACCGCTGGCCCCAAAACGCATTCCACGGCGCCTTGTGCCCCACGTAGCCGTCCCGGGTGAGCTCCGCGTACACCGCATCGACCTCCGCCGGGTCCGCGCAGCGGAAGGCCAGGCCGACGCGGTGGTCGCCGCCGGACGGCGGGGCCCAGTCCGGGTCGAAGGACCGGACCGTGGCGACGGAGTCCCAGGCGATGCGCAGCCCACCGGGCAACTCCGCCTCCACGTGCGGCTCGCTGTCGGCGGTGGCCGGAATGTCGAGGCCGAGGCGGCGGTAGAACGCGAGCGTGGCGGCCATGTCGTCCACGACCAGGCCGATGAGATCGAAGCGAGGTGTCATACGGCCACGCTAGGCAGCCGCGGTGCCCGTCGTCTTGAACGAATCGGACGTGTCATGCCCATCGCCCGACACTTCCGCCCCACCCCTGGGGGCTCCCACTCCTGAGGGCTCCCGCCCCGCCAGGTATTTCGCTGTCCGGGCCCGTGCTGCGGTCGTTAGGGTCCGGTGGCGAGGACCGTTGTCGCGCCGCTGATGAGGAGCACCATGACCGACACCGCCCCACCCGCTGAACTGCTTCCCGCGACCCGTCGCGCCCTGTTCCACCGGATCGCCGTCGGGCAGGCCGAGGGCCGCGCCCCGTCACTGGTGGGAGCAGTGGTGCGGGACGGGCAGTTGGTGTGGTCCGGTGCGCGGAGTGCCCCGGGCGGCCCCGCGCCCGACGCCGATACGCAGTACCGCATCGGCTCCCTCACCAAGACGTTCGTGGCGGTACTGGTGTTGCGGCTGCGCGACGAGGGGCTGCTCGATCTGGCCGATCCGGTGCGCAAGCACCTGGCCGACCCGTTGGCGACCGCGGACGTGGATCCCGTCATCGGGGACGCGACCGTCGCTCAGTTGCTGGCTCACCTGAGTGGGATCGCCGCCGAGGCGCGCGGTCCGTGGTGGGAGCGCACGCCGGGCGACCTCCGCCCTGAGTTGAGCGATGTGTTCGGCGAGCGTCCCCAGCGGCATCCGGCGGGTCGCACCTTCCATTACTCCAACCCCGGGTATGCACTGCTCGGGGCGCTGGTTGAGCAGTTGAGGGGCGCCCCGTGGGGCGAGGTGTTGCACCGCGAGGTACTCGCGCCCCTGGGCATGACGCGTACGTCCGTCACCCCACAGCAGCCGTACGCCCAAGGCTGGGCCGTGCACCCCTGGGCGGACGTGGTGCAGCGGGAGGCCGTGGAGGAAATGGGGCGGATGGGGCCGGCGGGCCAACTCTGGTCGACGGCAGCGGACTTGGCCCGATTCGCGGCGTTCCTCGCGCGGGGCGACGACCGGGTGCTGAGCGCGGCGACGCTGGCCGAGATGCGCCGGCCCGCCACGCCGCCGGAGGGCTCCGCATGGGATGGCTCCTACGGGCTCGGGTTGCAGATGGCGCGCAGGAACGGGCGGCTTCTTTTCGGCCACACCGGTTCCATGCCGGGCTTCCTGGCCACGCTGTGGGTGAGCCAGGACGAGGGGCTGGCCGGGATCACGCTGGCCAATGTCACCTCCGGGCTCTTCGCCTCCACCATCGCTGCTGACCTGGTACGCATCGTTGCCGAGCACGAGCCGCCGGTGCCGGAGCCATGGAGTCCGCTGACGGACGTGGACCCGGAACTGCTCGCCCTCACCGGTGACTGGTACTGGGGGACCCATGCCTACGTCCTCCGATTGAATGCCGAACGCTGGCTTGAACTAGGCCCGTTGCGTGGCTCGGGCCGTGGTTCGCGCTTCCGCCCCGAGCCCGATGGGACGTGGACGGGTCTCGACGGTTACCACGCGGGTGAGACGCTGCGGGTGGTGCGCACGGAGCCGGCGGCGCGTACGGCTGACGGCGTCCAGACCACCGGCCCCACCACCCACCTCGATGTCGGCACCTTCGTCTTCACGCGGGAGCCGTACGAGCCGTCAGGAGTGGTGCCGGGCACCCTCGACCCGGCCGGCTGGCACGGCCAGACCGCTGCTGACCAGGGCTGATCCGCGAAGATCGCCCCTGGTTCGCCCGTACGACGCCGCGAGTGCGGCAGGACTCGTCGGCCTGCCGGCTCGTCGGCGCCCCTCGCCGCGCCACCTGTCCGCATGACTGCTGCCCGTACGACCTGGCTGTCCGGCAGTTCGTACGGAACCGGGGCGTGGCGCAGCGCCCCTTCACAGGTCTGGCGCGCCCGCCCGCCCCTTGCCGTCTCTTAACACCTCTTGGCGATGGGCGGGCGCGTGTGCCAGGGAGGCGTGCAAGGGCACAACCTGACCCTGCCAGTCGTACGCAGCCGTTGCGTAGGCACGGGCCGCCTACGCACAGGCGGTGGCTGGGTCCGAAGTTCCCACTGTCGCACGCTGTTCTCCGAACGGCCCGAACCGCTGCGGAAACTCCCGCACCGGCGCCGCGGCCCCCTCGTCACCAGGAGAAACAGCCATGCGTTCCACACCGCTACGCCTCGCCACCACGCTCGTCGCGCTCACCGCAACGCTCGCCGGAGCGAGCGTTGCCGGCGCCCGGCCCCGCCCCGCGTCGGCCACCGAGACATCGACCACCGCTTCGGCGACCAGCACGAACACGGCCGGCGACGCTGATCGGAGCCCCGGTCACGCCCCGTGGACTGCTGGGTGGGCCGCGCCCGTGCAGCGCCCCAGCTCGGGTTTTGAGGAGAACTGGTCGGAGCGGGGCTTCGCCCGGCAGACCGTTCGGCAGGTCGTACGGGTCACCAGCGGCGGCAGTCAGGCCCGCATCAAGCTCTCCAACCGCTACGGCGACAAGCCGCTCAAGGTGGCCGGGGCGACCATCGCACGCAGTGCCGGCGATGCCTCCGTACGACCGCACACGCTGCGCACGCTGACCTTCGGCGATCATTCGCGGCTGACCATTCCGGCTGGTGGCGAGCGCACGAGTGATGCGGCCCCGTTGCAGGTCAAGCCGTTCGAGAAGGTGACGGTGACGCTGTACTTCGCCGAGCCCACCGGCCCCGCGACCTTCCACGCCCAGGCGTACGCCAGCAGCTACCGGGCCCAGGGCGACCATCGACGGGACCGCACCGGATCGGCCTTCGGGGAGCAGACCCACTCCTGGTACTACCTCGCCGATGTGGAACTGACGGGTGAGCGGCGCGGTGGTGCGGGTACGCGCCGTGGGGTGCCTGGGGCGGCCGGTGGCGACGGGGCGCGCTCCGGTGACCAGCGCGCCGGAGGCAAGGGCCCGACGGCGGCGCGTCGGGGCGCGGTGGTGGCGTTCGGGGATTCGATCACCGACGGGTTCGGCTCGACCGTGAACGCCGACCGGCGCTACCCGGACCGACTGGCGGAGCGCTTTGCCGCTGCCGGCACCCCGCGGCCCGTGCTCAACTCGGGTATCGGTGGGAACCTGCTGCTCAACGACTCGGCTTGGTACGGGGACCGGGCCCTGGACCGCTTCGACCGGGACGTCCTGGACAAGCCGGGGGTGAGCTCGGTGATCGTCTTCGAGGGGCTGAACGACATCGGCTTCAGCGAGGTGAACATGCCGACCTACCAGCCCAACCCGCAGCTCTCTGCCGATGAGTTGATCGCTGGCTACCGAGAACTGATCGCTCGCGCCCATGCGCGTGGCGTCCGGGTCATGGGTGCGACGATCCTGCCCTTCAAGGGTGCGGAGTACCACACGGCGCGGGCCGAGGCGAAGCGCCAGCGGATCAACACCTGGATACGGACCTCGGGCGAGTTCGATGCCTACGTGGACTTCGCCGGGGCGCTGGCCTCGCCGGAGGACCCGCAGGCGCTGGACCCCGCGTACGACAGCGGCGACCACAAGCACCCGAACGACGCCGGCTACCGGGTGATGGCCGAAGCGATTGACCTGAAAGCCCTCTGATGGCTGGTGGTGACACCGCCACGGCGGATGTCTCCTGTGGGTGGTCGGGGGCGCGGTTGCGTCGGGGACGACGCAGCCGCGCTCCCGCATGTTCGGGCGTCGAACTAGCCGAATTAGCCGAGTGAAGAGTCTTCTGACGTACGCGTGCACCATGGTGCCCCCCTGCACTCATGCATCCGTGCACCGCCGACCGGTCCGCCACTCGGGAGGTCGGCGTACGCCCTGGTCAGAGCTGTAGCTTGAATCCCAGGTGGGACGCCTCGAAGCCGAGGCGCTCGTAGAAGCGGTGTGCGTCGATGCGCGTTGCGTCCGAGGTGAGCTGGACCAACTGGCAGCCCGCCTGGCGTGATGCGTCGATGGCCCACTCGATCAGTTGCGTACCGAGGCCGCTGCCACGCTCGTCGGAGTGCACCCGCACTCCCTCGATGAGAGAACGGGTGGCTCCGCGGCGGGACAGGCCCGGGATGAAGGTGAGCTGGAGCGTGCCTACGAGACGGCCGTCGCGCACGGCCGCCACCAGCCACTGGTTCGGATCACTGGCTATTCGCTCGAAGGCAGCGGTGTACGGGGCGAGGTCGTTGGGCGATTCGCGCTGTGCTCCCAGCGCGTCGTCCGCCAGCATCGCCACGATGGCGGGCAGGTCATCGGCCTGCGCCCGCCGGAACTCGACCGCAGCCGTGTCGGGCTTCTCGAAATCGCTCATGATCCGGAGGCTACGCCCCGGTCATATGGAGGCCGGGACCCGCCCCAGGGTACGGACAGCCGTCACCAAAGGCTCCAATTCGGGGCGTTTGGCCGCCTCTTGAAGGGCCTCGCGGAGGGCGACGTCGTGGACGGGGCGGGCGCGCTCCAACAGCTTCCGGCCATCGTCACTGACGTTGGTGTAGATCCCGCGGCGGTCGGTCGGGCAGAGGTAGCGGACCAGTAGGCCGCGCTCCTCAAGCCGGCTGACCAGGCGCGTGGTGGCGCTCTGACTGAGTACGACGACGTCGGCGAGCTGGTTCATGCGCAGGTGGCCGCCGTCGCCGTCGTGCTGGTCGCTCAACACGTCGAGCACCGAATACTCCCGCACGCTCAGCTCGGCCTCGGCCTCCAGCGCACGCTCGATGTGGGACTCCAGGCGGCTGTGGAGCGCGGACAGGGCGCACCAGCCCTGGGCGAGGGAGCGCCCAGGGAGGGCGGCCTGCGGCTCGCCGGGCTCTCCGTCGGGGGTCCGGAGCTGATTTTCGGAGGTGTCGCCGGCGGGCTCCGTGAGGTTGCCCGGGGTCGGCGATGGTGTCCGATCAAGGCCAGTACTCAGGTCTTTCCCCTGGTCGGCAGCGTGCTGCTGGTCCGTGGTCGGGTTCAGCCGTTGTGCCATGGGACGCCCCCTTCGGTGTCGTACGAACAAGGATAGGCCACCAGCGAAATAGCCGGCGCTTGCCAATATAGCGCGTCTGCAATTATTGTGGGAGCTCGTAGTCGTTCCGCGCAATTTCCTGGAGGGTCGCGTCATGCCGCTCGCGTTGCTGGCCTTGGCCATAGGGGCCTTTGGCATCGGGGTTACTGAGTTCGTGATCATGGGCCTGCTGCCGGAGGTGTCGGACAGCTTCGGCGTCTCGATCCCCACCGCGGGCTATGCCGTGACCGGGTACGCCCTCGGGGTCGTCATAGGAGCCCCGTTCATGACGGCGCTGGGGACCAGGCTCACCCGCAAACAGATGCTGTTGATGCTGATGGGGCTGTTCATCGCGGGGAACCTGGTCACGGCGCTGGCCCCCGCCTTCGGTGTGCTGCTCATGGGGCGCGTCCTCGCGTCGCTCACCCATGGCGCGTTCTTCGGCGTCGGCTCGGTGGTCGCCGCTGACCTGGTCGCCCCGAACAAGCGGGCCGGTGCGATCGCGAGCATGTTCATGGGGCTGACGCTGGCCAACGTCGTTGGCGCCCCGCCCGGCACGCTGATCGGCCAGCACGTGGGATGGCGCGTCACCTTCTTCCTTGTGGCCGCGCTCGGTGTGATCGGTCTGCTCGGTGTCGCCAAGTGGGTGCCGGCCCGCCCGGAGCCGGCGGCAGCCGAGCTCCGCAAGGAGTTCGGGGCCTTCCGCAACCCGCAGGTCTGGCTGGCCATGGCGATGACGGTGCTGGGCTTCGGCGGCGTGTTCGCGGCCATCACGTACGTGACGCCGATGATGACCGAGACGGCAGGGTTCGCCGAGTCCAGCGTGATGTGGCTGCTTGCGGTGTTCGGCCTCGGCATGGTGGCGGGCAATGTGATCGGCGGCCGGTACGCCGACCGGCACCCCATGCGGTTGCTCTACACGAGCCTCATCGGCCTGGGGACAGTCCTCGGGCTCTTCACCCTCACCGCGCACGACAAGATCGCCGCCACGTTCACCCTCTTCCTGATCGGTCTCTTCGGCTTCGCGACGGTGCCCCCGCTCCAGAAGCGGGTCATGGACCACGCGGCGGAGGCCCCCACGCTCGCCTCGGCGGCCAACCTCGCCGCCTTCAACCTGGGCAACGCACTCGCCGCCTACCTCGGTGGCCTGGTCATATCCGCCGGCTTCGGGTACACGGCGCCCAACCTGGTCGGTGTGGGGCTGGTCATATCCGCCCTGGGTGTCGCGGCCTTCTCGGCCCGGCTGGAGCGCCGGCAGCAGAGCGAAGCTCCGGCTGTGCCGAGCCGTGTCGTCCAGGCGGGTGGCCCGGTCGCCGGCACGAGCGACGCCGCAGCCGCCACCGGGGCGGAGCCTGCGGCGAAGCTCCCGGCGGGGCGGCCGGTGGCTCAGTCGGCCGCGGACCTCACGACCTGACGTCGGTGGCGCCGGCCCCGACCCGTCGGGCCCCACGGCTTGAGTACGGAGATGGCGGTGATGAAGACGTAGGTGGCCAGGGAGACCGCGGGCGGGATGATCACGTTGGCCTTGTTCGCCACCTCTTCGCCGGCCACGGCCTGTGCTGCCACCTCGTTGATGCCGGCTCGTAGGGAGAACGCCGAGAGCGCGGCGGTGGCGAGGGTCAGCCAGAACTTTGTCAGGACCCAGCGGTGCCGGGCCAGGCCCCAGGGCGTACCGAGAGCCAGTACCAGCCCCGTGACCAGGGCCGACAGGCTCAACGGAATGATCAACCAATCGCCGAACACTTTCATCGAGCGAAAGGCCGCCTCGGTCTCCGCAGGCGAGTCGCTCGTCACCCCCGCGACGGCGAGGGCGAGGAGCCCGAGGGTGACGCCGAGCCAGCCGACGGAAGCGACGACATGGAAGACGACCAGGACACGACGGGAGGATCTGGAGAGCTGGCGCATGCCTCTCACGCTGCCGCGGTCGCCCGCGCGGCGCGTCGCACGGCGAGAGTATCCGTGGGGCCTCCGCCGGGAGCAGTCGAGTGGCCGGGACCCACGCCGACGACCAGCCATTCGAGGTCGACTGATCCGCACCACGCCGCGGGCCTGGCCGGAAGGGGCCACGGCGCGGCAGGTCAGCAGCGGTGATCGTGTGGTGCCGGCCGGTGGGCGGGCGCCTGCTGGCGGGGAGCGGTCGGCTACGACGGGGGCGGTAGGCCGTGCGGGCCGGGCGAGGCGGAGGAGATGAGATCTGCGGCCGTCGGGCGGGGCGAGGCGGCAGTAGTGCCGGGTCGGGGCGATGGTGACGGTCGTGGTCGTGGTCGCAGGGTGGGGAGGAGGGATTGAGGTGGGGGTTCTACTCTCGGCAGTCATGACCAGACTGCATCTGTTTGACCTGGACGGGACGTTGATCTACGGGTCGGCCGCACCCATCGAGATATCGCGGCAACTGGGGCTTGAGCGCGAGATAGCCGAGTTGGAGCGGGCATTCGCCGGCGGAGTGCTGGGGCCCCCGGAGTTCGCCCTTCGAGTGCGTGAGTTGTGGGCAGAACTCACGGAACAGCAGGTGGTGGACGCATTTGAGGGGGCGCCGTGGCTGGTTGGGATACGAGAGGTATGGGCCGATATAGCGGCGCGTGGTGAGCGGTGTGCGGTGATATCGCTCTCGCCGGACTTCTTCGTACAGCGCTTGCTGGAGTGGGGAGCGCACGCCGCGTACGGCTCGCGATTTCCGGCGGTGCCGTTCCGGGAGCCGGTGCGGCCGGACGGCATCCTCAATCCGGCGGCGAAGGTGAAGATCGCGGATGAACTATGTGAGAGGTTCGGGGTGAAGCGGTCGGAATGTGTGGCGTATGGAGACTCCATGTCGGACGCCGAACTGTTCGCCGCGCTGCCCGTGTCCATCGCGGTTAACGCTGACCAGCACCTGAGCGGACTGGCCTCATATGCATACGTGGGGCGCGATCTGCGGGCCGCGTACGAATTGACCAGCAACCGCCGGTAATTGCGTCGATAAGGGGGACATAAGGGCTCGTCGGCACGGGGCTTGTGCATTTATCCGGGCCGGGTATGGTCAACCCCGTTCGAACGTGAGAACGCCATCGGGTACCCCCGCGGGGTAGACCGGTGAGCCCAGCCTATCGGGAA
Source organism: Streptomyces sp. HSW2009 (assembly GCF_040240285.1). Lineage (NCBI taxonomy): Bacteria > Bacillati > Actinomycetota > Actinomycetes > Kitasatosporales > Streptomycetaceae > Streptomyces > Streptomyces sp. HSW2009. The sequence goes on from NZ_JBEHZD010000026.1 coordinate 20,852, forward strand.
CGGGAGTACTGGTAAGGGGAGTTCAGAACTATTGCCCCGAGGTGCGGACGCGGCTGCCACGCTGGCCGACGCAGCGCCACACACCAGGCGTATCACCACCTGAGGGACTGATGGGCATATCGCGCGACAGCTCGTAGGGAACCGAGCGGGGCGGGCGAGAAGTCCAGGATCTGAGCAACGGTTCGGAAACCGGTCCCGGGCGGTGACGGATGCCCTGGGGCGCAAGGACGGCGGGCCGGGTAGGGCGCACGCCGTTTGCGAGTCGCTGAGCGAAGAGTTCCGCGTCGGGGAGGGGAAGGGGACGTGGGGCTCGGGGTGCATGCCGCCCGCTGTCCGCCATCGAGGCAGGGGTGTCGCGGTGGCTGCGGCCGTGCTGGTCGAGAGGCCAGCCACCCGGTCAGTAATGGGCCCTGACAGCGACGAAGACTGACGAAGTCCGGCACAGAGATGTTCGAGGCGAGGCAACCATGAACGCTCCGACCACCACGTCAGCCGACGGTAGCGAGTCCGGTGGTTCTGGCGACAACCATGGCGAGAACCGTGATCGAGGCTGGTTCACTCCGACCAAGCAGCTAGCAGACGACCCACCGCGGAACCAGGCGGTGGCGGGCGCGCAGCCACGGGCCAGCGCGGGCGGCACGGGCGCACCCCGTGGCGAGGCGCCCCCTGGGCAGATGCCCCCTGGCGAGGCAGCGGAGCAGGGCCGGGCGCGGGCGCGGGGCCGGGCGGTGGCCGCGATCAGGCCGGTGGGCCGCGGAGCGACGCAAGCCGTCGTACCGACGGCTCCGCACTCCGCCCCGCGCGCGCCGGGTGGACTCCCGGTCCCGGTCGAGCCGGGCGTGGCGCAGGCTCCGCGATCGGCGTCGACCGGCGGGGCTCCGCGTGCGGGGGCGCACCAGCCCCCGGGCCAGGCCCGAGGCGCGGACAACGGGTCCGCGGGCCCGCGGGTGGCGGCGGAGTCGGCGATGCGGGAGCACCCGGGGCACGAGCCGCAGCGTTCGTACCGCGCGGGGCCAACGGAGCGGTCGAGGGAGCAGACCGGCCCCCACCTGGGCAGTGCCGATCATCCAGGCAGTGCCGATCACCCGGATCGTGTAGATCATCCGGGCAGTGCTGATCATCCCGGTCGTGCCGAGCACCCGGGGCGTGCAGATGGCTCGGGGCGTACAGATGGCCTGGGTCGTACGGGTGACCCGGGCCGTGCTGAGCACTCGGAGCGTACGGGGCACCCAGGTCGTGCTGAGCCGTCTGCGGGTTCGGGTGTGGATCGGGTTGGTGGGACCGCAGGTACGTCCCGGCCTGAGGGAGCAGCGTCTTCACCGGGTTCGGCCGTGTCGCATCCGGGCGGGAGCGTTGACGTGGGTGGGGCTGTCGGGGCCGTTCCCTCCGGAGTCGGGGCGGACGTAAGGGATGGGGCGTCTGCGCCGGGCCGTGCTGGTGTGGTTGACGAGGGCGCCGCGCCCGGTGAGGTTGCCGGGCCGCGTCGGGTGCCGGCGCAGCGCGGTACTTCGCCCTTGGACAGCACCACAAGGAGCCCGGACCTGGCGCTCGCCCCGCCGGCGGCCGGAGCCGGAGCTGCCGGCGAGTTGGTGCTCTCCCCTGCTGCTGGCGCGGCGGCCGTTGGCGGAGCCGGTACGGCACCGGTACCAGGGCCGGGGCCGGGGAGGGAGAGCGTGGAAGGGACGGGGGCGATGGGGCTGCGGCCGGTTCCGGCTCGCGAGTTCGGGGGCGGGGCGGGGCCGGGCGGGCAGGACGGTTCCGTTCCGTATGCAGATCCCGTTCCGTACGCCGGTGGCGCCGAGTTGGCCCGGCGTGGTGAGCCGTCCTCGCCCACCGGCGGTGAGCGGGCGTCCGCGGCCGGGCGTGCGGGCCGGGCCTTCGAACCGCCGCAGGCCGGCGCGCACTTCGAGGGCGTGCTCGCCTCCGGCGCGCGCCCCCCGAGCGAGCACGGCGGGGGCGCCTTCGACGACTTGCCGGAGATCGCGTCGGCCGACACCCAGCTCATCCGGCGCACCCTCTCCGAGATCGAGCCGATCTCGGACAAGGTCACCTCGTACTTCTACGCCCTGCTCTTCCTGCACCATCCCCACCTGCGGGAACTCTTCCCGGCGGCCATGGACGCACAGCGGGACCGGCTGTTCAAGGCGCTGCTCACGGCCGCGCGGCACGCGGACGAGCCGGAGATCCTCGACGAGTACCTGGCACACCTCGGCCGCGGCCACCGGAAGTACGGGACGCAGGCCGAGCACTATCCGGCGGTCGGCGAAAGCCTGCTGGGGGCGCTCGCCCGGTACGCGCCGAACACGTGGGGCGAGGCCGCGGAGGCTGCCTGGGTGCGGGCGTACACCACCATCTCGCAGACGATGATCGACGCTGCGGCGGAGAACGAGTTGACCGCGCCGGCCTGGTGGCAGGCCGAGATCGTCGAGCACGAGTTGCGCACGGCGGACATAGCCGTGATCACGGTCCGCCCCGACCAGCCCTATCCGTTCCGGGCCGGGCAGTACACGAGCCTGGAAACGCCCTGGTGGCCGCGGGTGTGGCGACACTATTCGTTTGCGTCGGCGCCGCGTACGGACGGGCTGCTGTCCTTCCATGTGAAGGCGGTGCCGGCGGGCTGGGTCTCCACGTCCCTGGTCCACCACGCCCGGCCCGGCGATCAGATCAAGTTGGGGTCGCCCGCCGGTTCCATGGTCGTTGACCACGGGACGAGCAACGGGCTGCTGTGCCTCGGCGGCGGTACGGGCATCGCGCCGATCAAGGCCCTGGTGGAGGACGTCGCGGTGCACGGCCGGCAGCGGCCGGTCGAGGTCTTCTACGGCGCGCGGAGCGACCACGACCTCTACGACATCGAGACCATGGCCCGACTCGCGCGCGAACACCCCTGGCTTTCGGTGCGACCGGTCGTATCGGACGGCCCCACCAATGGGCTGAGCGGTCAACTCCCGGACGCTGTAAGGAAATACGGTCCGTGGAATGCCTATGACGCCTACCTTTCCGGGCCACCCGGACTGATCCGTAGCGGCGTGAACACCCTGCGCGGTATTGGCATTCCGCCCCACCGCATTCGCCATGACTCGTTGGAAGAACTCGTGGGGGCGCTCGGCTAGGAATCGGCATGGGCAGCGGGGATGCAATGCGGGGGACGAGGGGCGAACGAGGACACGGGACTGTGGAATACGTGGAGACCGGGCCGGAACGCACCGTCACAGGCACGGCGGACCAGCAGTGGAACACCGCACTCGACACGGTCAACGCCGCGCACCGGCCGATGAACCAGCCTGACCTGGACGGTTCCGCGTCGGATGGTGGCAGGGCCGGGGAGCGGGCGTTGCAGCAGCGGCTCGGTACCAGGAAGCGGGCCGACCGTTTCTATTCCGAGCAGGTGCTTGACCATCTCAATGCGCTGATGTGCGAGTTCGTCCAGCGGATGGAGATGTTCTTTCTGGCGACCTCGGATGAGAAGGGCGAGTGCGACAGTACGTTCCGGGCCGGGACGCCCGGCTTTCTACGCGTATTCGATGAGCGGACCCTCGCCTATCCGGAGTACCGCGGAAACGGTGTCTTCGCGAGCCTCGGCAACATCGAGCGGAATCCCCATGTCGCGCTGCTCCTGATGGATTTCCAGCGGGACCGCATCGGGCTGCACATCAATGGTCGGGCCCGGGTGGTGAGCGATGCGGACATGCGCGTCGAGCACCCGGAGTTGCCGGTCGATCCGGTGCCCGGCCGACGCGGGGCGGTGTGGGTCGAAGTGATCGTGGAAGAGGCGTACATCCACTGCGCCAAGCACGTCCCGCACCTGGTGAAGGCGGACCGCAAGGCGCCGGGCGAGGGCCGGGCCTGGGGCACCGACGACAACCGGCGCAAGGGCGGCGACTACTTCGGCGCCGCTGCCGCAGCGCGTGCCCGCGCGCAGGACCCACCCACCGCACGGACCACCGTACGGGGCCGGCACGCTGACCGGACCCGTGCGGGTGCCCGTGCCGATGGTGGTGCAGGTGAGCCGGCCGCGGCTGCGGATTCCGCCTCGCCCTCGGCCCTGGCTCCGGTTGCGGCTGCGGATTCCGCCCCGCCCCTGGTTGCGCCCCCGCCCCCGCTGCCGGCCGCCGTCGACCCGTACCCACCCGCCACCGGCCCGTACTCGGCGGTCACGGGCTCGTACCCAGCCGCCGTCGGCCCGTACGCACTCGCCGTCGGCCCGAACCCGCCCACTACCGGCGCGGGTTTGCTGGCGTCCGCCCCCGGGGTGTCGTCGGATGCGCCGGCGACTCAGGCGGGGGAGGTGCCACAGCAGTCGTTCGGGCCTCCGCTGTTGCCGCCTCCCCCGCCGTTGCCTCCTCTGCCGCCGCGACCGGCCGGTGGGTTCGGGTTGCCGTACCCGTTCGCACCGGCCGAACCGCAGGTCCCGCCGCCGGTGCCCCCGCGGGAAGCCGCGGGGCGTGCGGGGGCCGGTGGGGAAGTCGGGGTAGGTGGGACGGGAGGGGCGGCGGCCGGGCGCCAGGGCGAGGGCCAGGCGCCGGAGCGGGGGCAGGGAGGCCATGACGTATGGCGGGAGGCGGTGGAACGCGTACTCGATCGGGCGCGGCGCTCGCCCGTGGCGGCGGAGGGGCGGTACGAACCGTTCAACGGCTGGTTCGCCACGTCCCCTCCCGCTAGCTCTCCCCGTCCCCACCCACAGCCGGGCCCGGCCGCGGCGGCACAGCCCCCCAACATCCCGCCGGCCAACACCCCGCCCCCCAACAACCCGCCGGCCAACCCCGCGCCGCCCTGGACCGATGGCGGTTGGGCCGATGGCGGTTGGGCCGACCACGGTGGAGTGGTCGGTACGGGCGGTGCGCCGGAGCCCATGTCGGTCGGGTTGCCTGAGGAAGGAGTGCGGGAACCAGTGCCGATCGGGCTGCCGGGGAGCGGCATGCCGGGGCCCGTGTCGGCCGGGGCGCCCGGGGGCAGCGCGCCGCAACCCGCAGCGTGGGAACCGCCGACTTCCGGCGACCCCCTGCCGTACGGCTACGCCAACAGCAACAGCAACAGCAACAGCAACAGCAACGGCAACAGCAACGGCAACGGCAACGGCGGTTTCGGCTCGTACGCAGTGGCTTCCCCGTGGCCGGCAGACCACTGCGATGCGGCGCGTGACCTGCGGATACCCCAGGAGGTGGAGGGCGAGGAGCGGGCCGACGCCCCGACCCCCTCAGCGGCCGACACCCCGACACCCACTCCGGCCGACGCCCCCGCCCCGCACGCTCCGTACTTCCCGCACACCCCCGACACCCCCCACTCCTCATACGCCCCGCACGCTGCCCACACACCGGCCGGGCACCACGAACCACCCGAGCCCCACACCACCCCGGAGCCACGTACCTTCTTCTAGCCAGCAGCCAGCAGCCAGCAGCCAGCAGCCAGCAGCCAGCAGCCAGCAGCCAGCAGCCAGCAGCCAGCGCAGGGACGACGCCAGCGCTCGGGCAAGGCAAGCCGTGGAGTGGCGGGGAGCGTCAGCCGAGGTCGCCGGCGAGCAGGGCGCGGACGCCCTCGATGTTGGCGTCAAGGAAGGCGCAGAGCGAGGGCGGAACCAGGCCCACCGACGCGACCCCCGCCCGGGTGAACGGGACGCGCACCACCTCGTACTCGCCGCGCGGCTCCTCCACCTCGGGGCCGTGCCGCCTGGTCAGGTCCATGCTGGCGAGCCGGCAGGCGAAGAAGTGCTGGACCTTGACGCCCTGGTCGGGGACGGGCCGGCCGGCGAGGTCATCGCGGCGCGCGTCGATCGGCACGGTGTCCACGAAGGCCGGCACCACGTCGGTGACCTCGGCACCGAGTTCCTCGTCCATCTCGCGGTGCAGGGCGTCGACGACGGTCGGATCGTCCGGTTCGACGCCCCCGCCGGGCGTGATCCAGTACGGGGCTTCGCCCGGCTTGGTCCGTTTGATCAGGACGAGCTGGGGCGTGGCGTCGGTGGCTAGGTCGCCGTCGAGCAGGATGGCGCGGGCGGTGCGTTTGACCACGGGCCGTTCGGTCATAGGGGAGATCTGCCGCGCGTCGCGCCGCGCGAAACCCCGTCCGTCCTGGTAGAGCCACTACCAGTCGACGGCGGCGCGCAGTAGCCAGTCGTGCGTGCGGGCGAGGTGCGGCGCGGGTGAACCGGTGCGCATGACCAGGAAGTAGGTACGCAGCGGCGGCACGGGCGGCTCGTGCAGGGCGACCACCTCGCCCTTGTCCAGCGCCTCCATGCACAGGTAGCGCGGCAGTACGGCCAGTCCCGAACCGGCCATCACACAGGCGAGCACCGCCCGCAGGTCGGGCGCGATGACGGTGGCTGCGGTCGCGGTGACGGAGGCGTCGAACACCGTCGCCCAGTACGAGGTGACCAGCGGCAGGCTCTCGTGCACCTCGATGATGGGCACCGGTTCCAGGGCGCGGTGGAGTGCGACGGGCGCACGGCTCGCGCGCAGCAGCGTGGTGCCGAGCCTGGCCGCCCAGCGCGGGGCGGCCACCAGCACGTGCTCCTCGTCGCACAGCGGGGTCGCGGTGAGCAGCCGCCCGCGCGGTTGCGACGTGGTGATCGCGAGGTCGTAGTGGCTGGCGGAGAGGCCGGTGAACAGTTCGTCGGCGGTGCCGAACGTGGCGCGCACGGCGAGTCCGTCCAGGGTGAGCGGGGCGAGCGCCGGCAGTACGCGCAGGGCGGTGAACTCGGGTGGGCCGCCCAGGTGGAGGGTGCGACGGGAGGTGACGTCCGTGCCGTCGGACTCGGTGATCTCCAGCAGGGCGTCGATGTGGGGGGCGGCCTTGTGCGCCAGTTCGTCGGCGGCGCTGGTCGGTGTGACACCCCGGGCGCCGCGGATGAACAACGGCCGCCCCAACTGCCGCTCCAGGCTCCGGATCTGCCCGGTGACCGCGGGTTGGGAGAGCCCGAGCAGGCTTGCGGCCCGGGTGAGGGAACCAGCGCGGTAGACCGCTATGAACGTACGAAGCAGGGCCAGGTCCATCGATTCCCCTCAGCTTCTGATGCCCCACCGCGACCCAACTATAAATATGTCGATAGGTTCATGTCGCTAGGGTGATTGGACACTGACGCAGAGTCAACTAGCCTAGGTCGCGCGGTTCGGCGCGGTTCGTGCCTGCTGAACCGTGGCTGGCAGAGCCACGAGGGGGGAGGTTCTGCCAGCCTGTTGTGTTTATGGGGCGATCGCGCGGACGCCTTCGGGGCGGCGCTCCCGGGCCCCAGCGACCCGGCCCCGCCGAACTCTGGGAACTCCCGGTTTCGTGGGGACCCCGGCGACCCGGCCCCACCGGACCCTGGGAACTCCCGGCCGCGTGGGGCCCAGCGACTCGGCCCCGCCCCGGCCCTTCACAGGACCCCGGCGACTCGGCCCCGCGGAACCCCCGGAGACCCGGCCCCGGGCCCGCCACCGCGCCCAACTCGGCCCACGCCACGCGCCCGGACCCGCCGCGCCTAACTCGGCCCACGCCACGCACCGAACCCACCTCGCCCCAACTTGGGCCATGCCGCACGCCGGACCCACCTCGCCCACCTCACCCCGTACGCCCGCAATGACCTCCCCCGTACGACGGCAACGGCCTCACCCCATGCGGACGCAACGCTCCCATCCCGTACGCGAGAAACACCCGAAAAATAGCCGGAATTCGCCTGAAGTGCCCACGAAATTCCGATCGGAATGCCCGTCGAATACGGTCACTGAAAGCAGTCGGAACGGTCGGAGCGGCCACGGAACGCAGCCGCCGAAAGCAGGTGCCGAAAACGGCCACCGGAACTCCGGGCGGAATGCGCGCGAACAACCCGCCGGAAGGTACGTGGACCTGCCACCGGCCGGGGCCCGATGGCCGTCTTCGGCGTGTGCCCGGCTATGGAGCAGGCGTCGCCGCCGCGGTTAGCGCCCGGTCGACGTCCGCGAGCAGGTCCGCCGTGTCCTCCACGCCGACCGAGAAGCGGATGAAGCCCTCCGGTACGGCGTCCCCGCCCCACCGCTTGCGACGCTCGGCCGTGGACCGCACGCCGCCGAAGCTGGTCGCATCGCCCACCAGCCGCAACGTGGCCAGAAATCGCTGTGCGTGGGCGCGGTCGGGGAGCGTGAACGAGACCACGCAGCCGTAGCGCCCGTGCGGCATCTGCCGGCGCGCGATCTCGTGCGCGGGGTCGTCGGGCAGCCCCGGGTGGCGGACGTCGGAGACCTCAGGCCGGTCGAGCAGCAGGCGCGCGAGCGCCACCGCGTTGGTCGCCTGCCGGTCGACCCGCAGGTGCAGGGTGGCCAGCGAACGGTGGGCGAGCCACGCCTCCATCGGGCCCGGGATCGCGCCCACGCTCTTGCGCCAGGCGCGTACGGCCGCGGCGAGTTCGGGCGTGCGGCAGGTCACGTACCCCAGGAGCAGATCGCCGTGGCCGGTGAGCGCCTTGGTGCCGCTGGCCACCGAGAAGTCCGCGCCGAGCGCGAGCGGGCGCTGCCCCAGCGGGGTGGCCAGCGTGTTGTCGACCGCGACCAGCGCGCCCCGGTCGTGGGCAGCCGCCACCAGCCGGGGCACGTCGCAGACGTCGAGCCCCGGGTTGGACGGCGTCTCAAGCCACAGCAGCCGCGCCCCTTCCAACTCCGCGAGTTGGGCATCGTCCCTGGTGGGAGCGGTACGAACAGTAATGCCGTAGCCGCTGAGCCGATCCCGCAGCGCATGCAGCAGGTGGTAGCCGTCGGACGGCAGCACCACCGTGTCGCCCTGGCGGAGTTGCGAGAAGAGTACGGCCGACATCGCCGCGGCACCGGAGGCGAAGACGACGGTTTCCGGCCCGCCGGGAGCGCCGCCGGCGGGCCCGGGCAGCGCGCCGGGCGGGCACTCAAGCTCGGTGATCGCCCGCTCCAGATGCGTCCAGGTCGGGTTGGCCTCCCGGCCGTAGGTGTACGGGCCGGCCAACGGGTCCGCATCGCCCGGCAGATGGAAGTGGGCCGCGAAGACGGGCCCGGGCAGCGTCGGTTCGTACGCCGCCGCGTCCGGCAGACCGGCCCGGACCGCGCGCGTGCCGTCCCCCACCGCGCGCGCATCGCCCCCGCCCGCGCGCGTGCCGCCCGGGCCGGCTTCGTCGTACGGGGCGGGCGCGGGCGCGCGGCCGTCGGTTGCGGGCTGGTCCGCGGGTCGGTCCGCGGGCCCGCTCAAGGGCTCGTCTACGGGGCCGTTCATGGCTTGTTCCTTTCGGGTGGCCGCGTGGTTTACCGGGGGTGGGGCCGCCTCCTCCCGCCCGGTGGGCGAGGTGGCGGGGCGCTGCTCCGGGGGCCGCGCGGCGCGGTGCACCGGGTCAGTCCTGGTCGGGCAGTGCGGCGTTGAGCGCCCAGGAGACGATGGAGATGATCAACGCCCCGACGAAGGCCGCGCCGAAGCCGTCCACGTGGAAGCTGAGGTCGGCCGCATCGGCCAGCCACGACGTCAGCAGCAACATGAACGCGTTGACCACCAGCGTGAACAGGCCGAGCGTGACCAGAAAGAGGGGAAAGGAGAGAAACTTCACGAGCGGCTTGACGACAAAGTTCACCAGCCCGAAGAGCAGGGCCACGAGAATCAGGGTGACCGTCTTGCGGCCGGTGTTCTCACCGGTCAGGGTGATGTCTTTGAGTAGCCAGATGGCGACCGCAAGTGCGCCCGCGTTGGCGAGTGTCTTTACTACGAAATTCTTCATGGAAGCGATCGTTGCAGATGAGACAGCAAGGGGTGGAGAGGGCATGAAGGCGTTCCGGCTGGACGAGCTGGAGGCGGAGCGCGCCGCGAATGACGGGGCGTACCTACAGTTCCTGCGCGAGCGCAATATGTCCGTGGGGCTGTACGCCCTGGACGCGGGCAGCACCGATCCGCAGCAGCCGCATCAGCAGGACGAGGTCTATCTGGTGATGAGCGGCCGGGCGGCGATCACGGTGGGCGCGGAGACCACGCCGGTGGCACGCGGCAGCGTCGTCTATGTACCCGCGGGTGTTCCGCACAAGTTTCACCACATTTCTGAGGACCTGCGGATCATGGTGGTCTTCTCCCCTCCGGAGGGCTGACGGCGACGCGCGGGCGGGTGCCGGGAGGCGCCGGGGCGCTGGGGCCGAGGTGGCTGGGCCGGGGTGGCTGGGTGCCGGGGCGGGCCGCGG
>NZ_JBEHZD010000260.1:0-10745 GCF_040240285.1 Streptomyces sp. HSW2009
CCCCCCCCCCCCCCCCCCCCCCCCCCCCCCCCCCCCCCCCCCCCCCCGCCCCCCCCCCCCCCCCCCCCCGCCCCGCCGCGTCCCGCTGCCGCAATGCCAGAGCCAGCGTGATCGCCGTACCCGCCACCGCCCAGGCGGCCAGCACCAGCAGGGGGCCGGTGATCGCGTTGCCCTGGAAGTAGGCGATGGAGCGGGCCGTCCAGGTGCCGGCGCCCGGGGGGAGGGCGGGGCCGATGGCCTGCCAGAAGTCGGGGAGTAGGGGGTAGGGGTAGGCGCCGCCCGCGCTGGGGTTGCCCAGGACGACGATGATCAGGATGGCCAGGCCGATGCCGACGATGCCGGCCAGGCCCTGACAGGCCAGGGTGGTGGCGCCGACGGCGAAGACCACCAGGGCGCCGAGGCCCCACAGACCGAACACGCTGCCGGGCAGCGCGCCGAGTACCGGGCCCACGATGATCGTGCCGCCCAGGCCGGCCGCGATCGAGTAGAGGGCGAGTGCGCCGAGCCGGATCGCGGCCCGGCTGCCGTTGGCGGGCCGGGCGCCCGCGCTGATGGCGAGTACCGCGGCGCACAGATAGCCGCCCACGCACCAGCCGATGACCAGGTAGAACGAGGTCAGGCCGCGGCTGTCGTCGGCGGCTGCGGGCACGATGTCCGTGGTGCGCACCAGGCGCTGGTCGGCCTTCTCGGCCAGGGTGACGACCTGCTCGACGGCCTGGGCGAGGGAGGAGCCGGCGCCGCCGGCCACCAGGAGCTGGTCGGTGGTGCCGCGCGGATCGATGATCAGCGCGGCGTCCACGTCCCGGTGCTTGATCTGCCGCACCGCCTTCGCCTTGCTGGCCACCGACCGCGGGTCGAGCGGGTCGCCCGGCAACTTGCTGAGCTTGCTCACCACCTGGTCGCCGACCGGTTTCGGCGCGACGACGGCGATCGACACGTGATCGGGTTTCGGCCGGTGGAAAGCGCCGACGTAGGAGAGGATGAAGGCCAGTTGGAGCAGGAGTACGCCGACGACGAGGACGGCTGCGCGGGTCGTCACCGCGGCCCTGAGTTCCTCGACGAAGGTGCGGCCGGTCTCCTCGCGGGTCGCCGTCATGCGCCACTCCTCACCGTTCTCACCTGGTGTTTCGACTTTCCGCGGACTTTCCACATGGTGGCTGCGCGGGGCTCGGGGCGCAGGGTGTGCGGCGCCGATCGGGTGAATCCGGCGCGGCCGGACGGTCAGGCGCCCCCGGCCGGGCCCGGGCGGCGCTCACCCGAGGCCGACGGTGCTGGCGGGGCGTACCGCGTCCGGGCCGAAGCGGGCGCGGGCCCGGTCGGCCGCGGCCTCGACGCGGTGGTTCTTGTCGTCGTCGGGCCCGAAGGTCAACTGCCGGGGCGCCGATGCGGCGTCCCCGAGTTCGCCCGCGCGCAGGGTGAGAACGCGCACGCGGGCCCGCTGTAGCCCGAGCCGACGGTGCAACGCATGGGCGGCGGTGCGGAGTTGAGGGCCGTGGGCGGTGGGCTCGGGCAGGGTGTGGCTGCGGGTGGTCATCGAGCGGTCGGCGTACCGGACGGTCAGGGTGAGCGAGCGGCAGACCTGCCGTTCGCCGCGGAGCCTGGCACCGAGTTGTTCGGCGAGGTGGGTGAGGGCGGCGCGCTGCCGGGCGCCGTCGAGTTCGTCGCGTACGAAAGGGTGCTCGGCGGTGAGCGTACGGGGCGGGGCGCCCGCGATGACCTGCGCGGGGTCGACGCCGGCCGCGCGTTCGCGGAGCGTGCGGCCGGTCGCCGCGCCCAGGATGCGCTGGAGCGTGAGCAGCGGGGTGGCGGCGATCTGGTCCGCGGTGTGCAGCCCGTACGAGGCGAGGGTGCGGGCCGTGGTCGGGCCCACGCCGGGCAGTGCCGCGACGGGGAGGCCGGTGAGGAAGTGGGTGATGGCCGCGGCGTCGTCGGGAACGGCGCGGACGGCGCCGGGCGCCCCACGGTGCGCGGCGAGTTGGGCGAGTAGCGGGTTGGGTCCGATGCCGACCGTCACGTCGAGATCGTGGACTGCGGCTGCGCGCATCCGGATCAGGGCGGCCAGCCCGGCGGCGTCACGGTCGAAGTAGCGGGTGCTCCCGGACACGTCGGCGAGCGCCGCCTCCGGTGGCAGCGCCTGGACGAGGGGCGTGAACTCGCCAAGCAGGATGAGGAGTTGGCGGAAGGTGGCGTCGGGCTGAGGGGCGCCGAAGTGGACGTAGAGGATCATCGCCTATCACCCCGCGCTTCCGGGGCTCGCATGGTGGAAGGCCCTCCCGTCGAGAGCGGTCAGGGCGGTGTGCCCGGCCGGGGTGCCGGGCGGTTGCAGGTCGGCCCAGGGGTGCAGGGCGTATCCGGTCGGCTGGGTGAGGGCGCGGCGCGGCCCCGCCCTGCGCGCGGCGGCCTCGGGGCGGGTGAGGTGGTCGGCGACGGCGGCGGGGCCGCCCGCGCGGTACAGGTCGATCAACTCGGCCAGGTTCCAGGCGGCGGTGCCGGTGATGCTGAAGGCGCGCGGCGGGCGGCGGGCGAGGGTGCCGCGGACCAGCAGCAGGCTGCTGTGGAAGACGGTATGGGCGCAGCGCGCGTGGCTGTCCTCGAAGAACGCCAGGTCGGACAGGCCGGTGGGGTCGTCCAGGGTGGCGAAGATGACGCGCTTGCCGGAGCGGATCGGCGGGGTCTGGGTGGCGACCTTGACGCCGGCGACGAGCACGGTCGCGCCGTGCCTGAGCCGGGGCAGATCGGCGGCCGGGGTCGCGCCGATGTCGGCGAGCAGGGCGCGGTGTTCATCGAGGAGGTGATGGGAGATGTCCATGCCGAGTACGTCGAGTTCGGCGGCAAGTTGCTCGGAAGTGCTCATGGCCGGCAGGCCCGTGGTGGTGGCGGCTGTGGCTGTGGCTGCGGTTGTGGTTGCGGCGGCGGCTGTGGCCGTGGCGTCGTCCGGCTCGGCGCCGGGGCCCGCTGCACTCCTCGCGTTCCCTGTGTTCTTCGCGTTCTCTGCGTTCCTCGGGTTCTCCGGGGTCGCTGGGTTCTTCGTGTTCTTCGCGATTTCCGTACTCTCCATGCCCCCCATGGGGAGTTGACCGGCGGCCGAGCCGCCCTTGCCGCGGCCCGCGCGGTGCAGCTCGGTGACCTTCAGCAGCAGCTCGCGCCGGGGCCCGAACGCGTCCAGCGCGCCGACCTGCGCCAGGCGTTCGGCCAGCGGGCGGCTGGGGCGGGCGCGCTGCCAGAAGTCTTCGAGCGAGGCGTACGGCTGCCCGGCGGTGATGCGCCCGCTCTCGGCCTCCGAGATGCCGCGGACCTGCGAAAGGCCGATCCGCACCCCCCATTTGCCGGACACCAGTTCGATTATGTGTGCGGGTTGGGAGTGATTGACGTCGGGCAGCAGCAGCGGCACCCCGTGCCGTCGGGCGTCCGCCGCCAGGACCCGCTTGTGGTACATCCCCGGATCGTGCGTGAGCAGCCCCGCGAGCAGGGCCGCCATCCGGTGCGTCTTGAGCCAGCTCGACTGGTAGGCGGGGTGCGCGAACGCCGCGGCGTGCGCCTTGGCGAAGCCGAAGCTGCCGAAACCCTCCAGGACCTTCCATGCGTCGCGCACGGCCTGCACCGGGTAGCCGCGGCCCCGTGCCAGGTCGGCGAACCAGGCCCGCACCCGGCCCTGCCGCTCGGGGACGGACAGGGCGCGGCGGGCCTCGTCCGCCATGCCGCGGTCGCAGCCGGTCATCGTCGCCAGGATCGCGATCACCTGCTCGTGGTAGACCACCTGCCCCTCGGTCTCCGCGAGGATCGGCCTGAGGTCCGCGTGCGCGTAACGGGTCACGCTCCGGCCGTCCCGGGCCTTGATCAGCGGATCGACCATGTTGGCCGCGACCGGCCCGGGCCGGAACAGGCTGATGTCGAGCGCCAGGTCGTCGAACGAACGTGGCCGCAGGTTCCGCACCAGCTCCCGCTGGCCGGGGCTCTCCAGTTGGAAGGTGCCCAGGGTGTCCCCGGAGGTGATCAGGTCGTACGTGGCGGGGTCGTCCGGCGGCACCTGTGCGGGGTCGTCCAGGTCGAGGGGTTCGCCGGTGACGCGTTCGATCTCGGCCGCTGCGTGCGCGAGCGCCGACTGCATCCGTACGCCGATGACGTCGATCTTCGGGTGCCCCGTGTCCTCGATGTCCTCCTTGTCGAACTGGGACATGGCGATGTTCTCGACGGTGGTCGGCGCCAGCGGGGTGCGTCGTACCAGCGCCGCATCGGAGACGAGCAGCCCGCACGGGTGCATCGCCGCCTCGAACGGCAGCTCGTCGAGCGCCTCCACCAGCTCCCAGAGCCGGCCGTGGTCCTCGGCGGCGACCTCGCGCAGCTCGGGCAGCTCGGCGAGCGCAGCCCGTACGTCCTTGGCCCGGATGTGCGGGAACGCCTTGCCCAGCCGGGCCGCCCGGTCCGGGGCCATGCCGCGGGCGCGGGCCACGACCTCGATCGCCCCGCGCGCCCGGTACGTCTTGTAGACGGCGAGCGTCGCCACCCGGTCGGCCCCGAACCGCTCCCGCACCGCCCGGTAGACCTCCAGCCGGCGGGCCGACTCGACGTCCAGGTCGATGTCGGGCAGGGCCGAGCGGTGCTCGGACAGGAAGCGCTCCATCACCAGACCGTGTGCCACCGGGTCGATCGGGCTGATCCCCAGCAGGTGCGTGACCAGCGAACCCACGCCCGAGCCGCGCGCGGCCACGCGGATGCCGAGCCGCTGGGCCTGCGCCGCGACCTCGGCGACGGTCAGGAAGTACCCGGCGAAGCCGTGCCAGGCGATGATCCGCAACTCCTCCTCCAGTCGGTCCCAGCGCGCCCCGTCCCGGTGGTAGGAGTGGCTGAGCATGCCGGCCGCGCACCGGTCGGCGAGCACCCGGTCCGCCGTTCCGGCGCTCGCGCCGACCAGCTCGGGCTCCGGGAGGTTCAACCGGCCGAGCCCGAACGCGTCGCCCGGGTCGACCACGCACGCCTCCGCCGTCTCCTCGGTCGTCGCGAGCAGCCGCCGCGCGTCCCCGCCCCGGCCGCCCGCGGCCTCCGCGATCCGCTCGGCGGTCCGCTCCATCTCCCCGGCGTCCTTCAGCCAGCGCTGCCCGCGGTCGAGCCGGGACGCGTCACGGTCGTCGATCGGCACCAGCGACCGGGCGGAGTCCAGCAGGTCGGCGACCTCGCCCTGCCCGGGGTCGGCGTAGCGCACGGCGTTGGTCAGTACGGGGGAGACCTGCTGCTCGGTGGCGAAGCCGAGCATGCGCGCGGCCAGTCGCAGCGACCCAGGGCCCGTGCCGGGCCGCCCGTGCCAGGACGTCTCGATGCGCAACGCCCGACCGAACCGTTCGCGCCAGGGTCCGAGCAGGGCCGGGGCCCGGTCCGGCCGCCCCGCCGCCAGCGCCTGCCCGACCTCGGAGTCCGCGCCGAGGACCACGAACAGCTCGCCGTCCGGGCAGGACAGGTCGTCCCAGGTCAGCCCCTGGTCCGCGGCGGCCGACACCAGACGGCACAGCTCCGCCCAGCCGCGTGCGGTACGGGCCAGGAACACCGCGCGCTGCGGCGCCGCCGTGACGAACGCGCCGCCTCGGGAGGGGGCCCTGAGCCGCTTCACCGATGCCGATGCCGATGCCGATGCCGCAGCCCCGGCCCCGGCCGCCGGTACGCCGGGCACGGCCAGGTCGACGCCGAACAGCGGCCGGACCCCGGCCTCCGCACACGCCTTGGCGAAACGCACTGCGCCCGCCAGGGAGTCCCGGTCGGTCAGGGCCAGGGCGTCAAGCCCCCGCTCGACGGCCCGCTCCGCCAGGGCGCGCGGGTGACTGGCCCCGTACCGCAACGAATATCCACTGGCCACCCGGAGGTGCGTAAACGACATGCGCACCTCCTGCTACCCATGACTCCCCCTTCCACCGCTTGCGCCGCCCCTCCCGATCCATCCGATCCATCGCGGCCGGGGGAGCACCTTAACTCCATGTTCGCATATTCGTTCGAATGGGAGAGGGTGGGAAAGGGGCGGGCGGGGGCGTGTGGGGGTGTGGAGAGGGGCGCGGGCGGGACGGCTGGTCCTGGTGGTCCTGGTGGTCCTGGTGGTCCTGGAGGGCTTGGGCGGATCGGGTGAAGGGGTCACGCACCGGCCCCGTGCGGGCGCCGGCGTGCCGCCGAACCCCGCTTCAGGCCACGGCGCACCTTCCCCGCCGGTGATCCCCGCGGTGGCGCATCCAGGCGGCCACGTCACGGACCCGCAGCGCGCTGACGGTCGCGGGGAGGCCGGCGGACTGGCGCAGGGCCGTCAGGCTGTGGGGCAGCGCACGGTCGTCGGCGCGCAACGCTCCGTACGGGGCGAGCCAGAACGACTCCGGCCGACCGGGGTCGCAGCGGACCACCTGGTCGTAGACGGGCAGCAGTCGCGGCCTCTTCCTGGCAGGGAGCCGGTCTCCGCGCGGTCTCCGCCACTGGACAGACGCTCGAAGCGACTGCCGATGCATGCTCTGTGGAGCGGACAGGTGCCGAAGTGGCACCGGAGACGGGACGCGGCCTGATCGGACGTGATGAAGCGGTTCAGTCGGTGGGCGAGCAGCGATCGGCTCAACGTCGCAGCCAGGCGGCGAAGCCGTTGATGAGACCTGCATAGAACCGTTCGTCGGGGACCGACCCCGGGTTCTTGCTCGCGTCGTAGAAGGCGACGTTGGTGAACGAGGCGGAGGTGGACGCGTTGAGGTTCTTGTAGAACGCGAGCTTGCCGCGGCCGAACCCGACGAACAGCCAGAAGACGCCAAGTGGAGCGGTGTTCTGTAGCAGGGAGCGGACTTCTGCCTTGTCCCGGGGTTCGTCGCCGACCTGGGTCACGATGAAGGCGGGATCAGTGGCGCCGGAGTCCTGGTAGTGCCCTACGGCCCGGCGCATGGCGTGGGCGATGTTCCCCCACCCCCAGTCGACCTGGGTGTGCAACTGACCGATGCGCCCGCGGTAGTTGTCCAGGCGGATCTCCTCCAGGAACGGGTCCCGTCTGCTGGAGAAGATCACGGGCACGGTGCCGTCGTCATCGAGGGTGGCCGACAACGCCAGAACGCGCTCGGCGAAGCCCTGTACGGCGAACGACTCGTACAGCTCTTTCATGTAACGGTCGTGATCCAGGATCAGATACACCGCCGCCCGCTGGTGCGCGATGCTCCGGTCCACGAGGGCCTGGCCGGCCTGGCGGGCCGGAGGCAGCAGTCCGGGGGCCAGTCGCTCGACCTTCGACAGGCATGTCGTGTGCCCCGCGGGACTGGGGCCCCGGTGCCCGCGGCCGGGAAGCGGTACGGGGGCTTGGGCGGGCTCGGATTCGACGTCGACGCCGTAGTCGGTCGCGAGCCCGGCCAGGCCGGATGCGTAGCCCTGCCCCACCGCCCGGACCTTCCAGCCGCCGTTGCGCCGGTAGAGCTCCGCCAATACCACGACCGTCTCCCCGGACGTGAAGTCCGGTGCCGCGAACGACGCGGTCGGCGCGCCTGTCTGAGCGATCGACAGGAGCGGCGCACGGGTGAAGACCGCACCGGGCTGTAGCGGATCGGCACTCGCGACGACGATCAGCCGGTCCACCCCGGCCGGGACGCGTGCCAGATCGGCCGTGACCACCGGACCGGCGACGGACACGCCGTCCTGGGCCGGGTGGTTGTAGAACACCAGGTCGTCGTCGCTCCGAACCCTGCCGTCCGTTCCGAGTAACAGTGCCGAGACGTCCGCACTCAAGCCGCGGACCGACACCGTCAGCACGACCGGCGCCGTCAACAGGCTGGTGTTCTCCCCCTTGCGCAATGACGTCGTCTGCACCTTCGCCCCCTTGATCGCTGAGAGGAGACGGTAGCCCCCTGCTGCCCGAACGTCCCGACTTTGGACAGAATTCGCCGTCGGTGACCTTTGGCGGGGCGTACGGGCCTTTGCGGGGTGCGTCAGGGGGCAGTGCGTGTCCGTCCGTACGGAGGGATGCGTGCGCGTGTGGGCAGGGACGGACGTACGCGCGCGCACGCGCGTGGCGCGGGGGCTTGCGTGTCCGGGTACGGGCCTACAGCCGGACGTACGCGCGCACGCGCGTGGCGCCGGGGGCGGCCGGCCCCGTGCCGAAGGGGCCCCGCCCCCGAGCCCGACGCAACCCAGCCGACCCAGCCGACCCAGCCGGCCCAGCCGGCCCAGCCGACGACCCAGCCAGCGCAACCGACCCCAACCAACCCAACCCATACCGAACTCACCCCACCGGCTGCCCCAGGAGTTCCAGCAGCTTGTCCACTGACGGGGCGCCCAGGGGGGCTGCGTGGCCGCCCACCACGAAGGTGGGGGAGCCGCGTACGCCGCGTTCGCGGGCCAGGTCGCGGTCGGCCAGGACGCTGCCCGCGTAGGCGTCGCTGTCGAGGACGGCCCATATCTCCGCGCTGTCGAGTCCGACCTCGCGGCCCAGCGTGACGAGCGCGCCGTGGTCGGAGAGGTCGGCGTTCTCGGTCAGGCAGCCGTGCAGCAGGCGTTCGAGCATGGCGTCGCCCTGCCCGTGTTCGGAGGCCAGATGGAGCAGCCGGTGCGCGTCGAAGGAGTTCGCCGGTACGACGGTGGCCGGCCGCAGTTCCAGGCCCTCCTGGTGGCCCAGGTACGTGATCAGCTCGAACTGTCTGAGCGCTGCCCGGCGGCTCTCGTACACGCCGTACTCCACGAGCAGGTCCGGGAGGGGCCCCGCAGGGCTCCGCGGGCCGTCGGGATCGAGCTCCAGGCTCCGCCAGACGATGTCGACCTCGGCCCGCCGGTCGAATCGGGACAGTGCCCGCTCCAGCCGCCTCTTGCCGATGTAACCCCAGGGGCAGAGCACGTCCACCCACACTTCCACCCTCATCGGAAACCCCCTCCGCTCGGCGGCGGCGCCGTTCCACGGGTGCGATCAGCACCTGTGAAAAACGATGCAACTTCAACCGAACCTGAAGTCAAGTGTGCCTTCCGGACTTTGTCGGTCCGGCTCGGTCCAGACCGCGTTGACCTGCTGTTCGTGCTCCGTCTCACGGGTAGTGGGGTGTGGCGCCGTGCGCTCCGGGGCGCGTCCGGCCACCTCGCGCGCCCGCCCTGACGAGGCCGCGGGGCACGCCGGTATGGCGCGATCCGGGCGTGGCACAGTGAGCTTCATGACCGGAACGCGCCCCCGCCCCACCGCCCGCGAGCTCATCGAGATCGTCACCGCCCCCGGGAGCTGGCGCTGCTGGGACGAACCGGTGCCCGAGCCGCCGGCCGATCCGGAGTACCGGGCGGACCTCGCCCGCGCCCGCGCGCGTACCGGGCTCGACGAGTCCGTCCTCACCGGCGAGGGGCTGCTCGCGGGCGCCCGGGTGGCGCTGGTGGTCTGTGAGTTCGGCTTCCTCGCCGGTTCGATCGGGGTGGCCGCGGGGGAGCGGTTGGTACGGGCCGTGCGGCGGGCCACGGCCGAGCGGCTGCCGCTGCTGGCCGCGCCCGCGTCCGGGGGCACCCGGATGCAGGAGGGCACGGTCGCCTTCGTCCAGATGGTGAAGGTCACCGCGGCCATCGCGGCCCACAAGGCGGCCGGCCTGCCCTACCTCGTCCATCTGCGCCACCCCACGACCGGCGGCGTCTTCGCCTCCTGGGGCTCACTCGGCCACGTCACCACCGCCGAACCCGGCGCGCTCATCGGCTTCCTCGGCCCCCGGGTGCACGAGGCGCTCTACGGCGAGCGCTTCCCCGAAGGCGTACAACTCGCCGAGCACCTGCACGCACACGGCCTGGTGGACGCGGTCCTCCCGACGGCCGAACTCCCCGCCGCGGCGGCCCGCGCACTGCGCGTCCTGCGCGGCGCCGCGGACCCTGTGGGTGCTGTGGGTGCTGTGGGTGCCGCGAATTCCGAGAATTCCGCGGAGCCCGCCGACTTCGTGGGCGGTCCGCCGGCGCCGTTGAGTGGTGCTGCATCCCCGCCGAGCGGTGCCGCATCGCCGTCGAGCGGTGCACCGTCGCCGAGCGATACCGGGTCACAGTCGGGGTGCCCGGCGGGGCGGCCGGGCGGGGCGGCGCGGTGGCCCCGGGCCGTGCCGGGGGCCCGGACGCCGCCGAATCGATCCGCCGCTCGCGCCGTCCGGAACGGCCCGGGGTACGGGCGCTGTTGCGCGTCGCGGCCGACGACGTCACCCCGCTGAGCGGTACCGGCGCGGGGGAGCACGACCCGGGCATGCTGCTCGCGCTGGCCCGGGTGGGCGGCACGCCCTGCGTCGTCCTCGGCCACGACCGGGGCGAGGACGCAGGGGCCGGCGAGGGCCCCGGCCCCGACCGGAACGCGCCGCGCCCCCTGCCGGGCACCGCCGCGCCGGACACCGGGAGGGGCATGGAGCCGGGCACGGGCCTTGGTACGGAGCCGGGCACGGGGCCGATGGTGGACGCCGCCGGAGTGGGGCAGCCACTTGGGCCAGCCGGGTTGCGGACGGCGCGGCGCGGCATGCGGATCGCCGCCGAACTGGGGCTGCCACTGCTCACCGTGGTGGACACGGCCGGGGCCGCGCTGAGCCGGGAGGCGGAAGAGGGCGGCCTCGCCGGGGAGATCGCCCGCTGCCTGGCCGACCTGGTGACGCTGCCCGCGCCGACCCTGTGCCTGCTGCTCGGCCAGGGGGCCGGCGGCGGCGCGCTGGCCCTGCTGCCCGCCGACCGGGTCCTCGCGGCCCGGCACGCCTGGCGCTCCCCGCTGCCGCCCGAAGGCGCGTCGGGCCTCTTGTGCCGCACTACGGCGCGGGCCTACGCGG
>NZ_JBEHZD010000261.1:0-10701 GCF_040240285.1 Streptomyces sp. HSW2009
GGGGGGGGGGGGCCGGGCGGGGGGGGGGGGCCCCCCCCCCCCCCCCGCGCGCCCCCCCCCCCCGGCGGCGCCCCCCGCCCCCCGGGGGGGCCACCCGGGCCCCCCCCCCCCCCCCGCCCGCCGGGGCTTCCCCCCTCAGGTGCTTCCCGTCTTCCCCCCAGAAGACGGCCCCCGTGCTTTCCCCCCGTACTTCCCCCGTGCTTCCGGGTGCCGTCCCTCCCCCGAGGAGACGGCCCCGCGTTCCCCCAGCCTTCAGGCCACCAGCTCGCCGAAGGACTCCTCTTCGTCCCGCCCGAAGGCGAGCGTGCCGTGGGGGGGGGGGGGGGGGCGCGGCCCCCCCCGGGGCGGGGGGGGGCCCCCCCGGGGGGCGGGCCCCCGGGGGGGGGGGGGGGGGGGGGGGGGGGGGGGGGGGGGCGCGCCCCCAACGCCAGATGCTGGACTTCACGGTGCCGACGCTGATGTCGAGTATGTCGGCGATCTCCGGGTCGGTCCGGCCCTCGTAGTAGCGCAGCACCAGCATGGTGCGCTGGATCTCGGGCAGCCGGGCGAGCGCCTGCCACAGCACGGCGCGCAGCTCGGTGCCGCGCATCGCGTCGTGGTCGCCGACGGTCTCCGGCAACTCCTCGGTCGGGTATTCGTTCAGCTTGCGTCGACGCCAGGCGCTGATGTGCAGATTGGTCATGGTGCGGCGGAGATAGCCGCCGACCGCCGCCTTGTCACTGATGCGGTCCCAGGCGCGGTAGGTGGAGAACAGCGCGCTCTGGAGCAGGTCCTCCGCCTCGTAACGGTCCCCCGTCAGGTGGTAGGCGGTGGCGAACAGGGAGGCGCGGCGCTCCTGGACGTAGGCGGTGAACTCCGCCTCGGCCCGGCTGCCGCGCTGCCCCTCCCCACTCGCTTCTCCCCCGTGTTGCTGCTGGCCTACGGCGACCGCGGTGCCCCCGCGGGCTTCCGTGGCCGCGTCAACGGCTGCCACATACATGATCGACGGCCGCTGACGTCCGGTGCTGCGAGCGCACCCCCGCCCGCTCACAGCACCGGACTTCTCTCCCCCAGACTCGGTCTGGGAGCCTGTCCGACTCCAACCGGCATGTAGGCGCGTTCGAATACCTGCGCTGGTTGCCGTGCCGTGCAAGGTGTTCATGCCGCGCCCCCCGTCTTGGAGCCTGCTGAGTCTGTTGCCACCGGGTGGGTTCCGCCCGGTGACCAAAAGATTGGCAAGCCAGTTTCATCACGTTGTCCGTCGACTGTCACAGCCCTGTCACAGGGGCCGCGGGGCCGGCGAGCCGTCCGGCTATCGGACGCTCGGAGTCCGACGGGCCGGCCGCACGGCCCCGCAGGTCGAACTCCAGCCCACCTGTAGGCCAGAATGACCAATGTGCCTTTCCTGTTGCTGATCGAGGACGACGACGCCATCCGCACGGCCCTCGAACTCTCTCTGTCCCGCCAGGGCCACCGTGTGGCGACCGCGGCGTCAGGAGAGGACGGCCTGCAACTGCTGCGCGAGCAGCGGCCAGATCTGATCGTGTTGGATGTGATGCTGCCCGGTATCGACGGCTTTGAGGTGTGTCGCCGCATCAGGCGCACCGATCAGCTACCGATCATCTTGTTGACCGCGCGCAACGACGACATCGACGTCGTGGTGGGCCTTGAGTCCGGCGCGGACGACTACGTGGTCAAACCGGTGCAGGGGCGGGTGCTCGACGCCCGCATCCGTGCCGTGCTGCGCCGCGGCGAGCGGGAGGCGAACGACTCGGCGTCCTTCGGCTCGCTGGTGATCGACCGCTCCGCGATGACCGTCACCAAGAACGGCGAGGACCTCCAGCTCACCCCCACCGAACTGCGGCTCCTGCTGGAGCTCAGCCGCCGCCCGGGGCAGGCGCTGTCCCGGCAGCAGTTGCTGCGCCTGGTGTGGGAGCACGACTACCTCGGTGACTCTCGGCTGGTCGACGCCTGTGTGCAGCGGTTGCGCGCCAAGGTCGAGGACGTGCCGTCGTCGCCGACGCTGATCCGCACGGTGCGTGGGGTCGGGTACCGACTGGATGCTCCCCAGTGACGGATGAGCCCAGTCGAGTACGGGGCTGGGCTGCGGGGCTTTTGCGCTGGATGAGCCTGCGGGTGCGGCTGATGCTGGTGTTCGCCGTGGTGGCGCTGGTCGCCGCCGCGTCCGCGTCCGGCATCGCGTACTGGCTCAACCGCGACGCCGTGTTGAACCGGACGCAGAACGCCGCGCTCGACGACTTCAACAAGTCCCTCGAAGACATCACCCGTACCCTGCCGCGCCAACCGGACTGTCGTGACCTGGACGTGGCCGCCCAACAGATGGCGAGCAGTTCGCAGAAGTACGAGGTGCTGCTGCTGACCGACCGGGGCGGCCGGCCCGGCTGCGCCGCGTACTCCGACGAGAAGACGTTCCACCGCGGGATCGTGCCGGAGGCGCTGGAGAAGGCGGTCAACAAGCGGCGCGAGCTCGACAGCTCCAACGCGTACGAGTACCACCTGTACTGGCAGCGGATCTCACTGGACGGCGAGCCCTACCTGGTCGGCGGCGCCAAGGTGATCGGCGGCGGGCCCACCGGCTACATGCTCAAGTCGCTCGACACCGAGCGGATGGACCTCAACTCGCTGGCCTGGTCGCTGGGGATCGCCACCGGGCTCGCGCTGATCGGCTCCGCGCTGCTGGCGCAGGCCGCGGCGGCCACGGTGCTGCGGCCGGTGCGCAAGCTCGCGGATGCCGCGCGCAAGCTGGGTGAGGGCAAGTTGGACACCCGGCTGCGCGTCTCGGGCACGGACGAGCTGGCCGACCTGTCCCGTACGTTCAACCGTACCGCCGAGTCGTTGCAGAAGCGGGTCGAGGACCTGAGCTCGCGGGAGGCGTCCAGCCGGCGGTTCGTCGCCGACATGTCGCACGAGTTGCGGACGCCGCTGACCGCGATCACCGCCGTGACGGAGGTGCTCGAAGAAGAGGTCGACTCGCTCGACCCGATGATCGCGCCCGCCGTGCAACTCGTGGTCTCCGAGACCCGGCGGCTGAACGACCTGGTGGAGAACCTGATGGAGGTGACCCGCTTCGACGCGGGCACCGCCCGGCTGGTCCTGGACACCGTGGACGTGGCCGACCAGGTGACCGCCTGCATCGACGCCAGGGCGTGGCTGGACGCGGTGGAGCTGGACGCCGAGCGGGGCATCATGGCCCGGCTCGACCCCAGACGGCTCGACGTGATCCTGGCCAACCTGATCGGCAACGCGCTCAAGCACGGCGGCTCGCCGGTCCGGGTGTCGATCCGGCCCGCCGCCGACGACCTGCTGATCGAGGTGCACGACCACGGCCCCGGCATCCCCGAAGAGGTACTGCCGCACGTCTTCGACCGCTTCTACAAGGCCAGTGCCTCCCGGCCGCGTTCGGAGGGCAGCGGGCTCGGCCTGTCCATCGCGCTGGAGAACGCGCACATCCACGGCGGCGAGATCACCGCGGCCAACTCGTCCGAGGGCGGCGCCGTCTTCACGCTGCGGCTGCCGATGGACGCCTCCCGGGTGATCGAGGGCACGGACAAGACGGAGCGAACCGGCAAGAAGGACGGCAAGAAGGACCGGGACCGCAAGGACAAGAGGAGCGAGCGATGAACCCCCAGGCCGCGGGGGCGTCCTCAGTGGCGCGTTCAGTGGCGCTTCCGGTGGTGGCCGGGCCCGGTCATGGGCCTGGCCGGCGGGCGGCGGGCGGGCAGCGAGCCCGGGCGGTCACGCTCGGGGCCTTCGGGCTGGTGGCCGCGCTCCTGGTGGCCGGGTGTGGCATCCGGGGCACCTCGGTACCGGTGGACGCGGGCGGCGCGCCCTCGCGTGCCTCCTGCGACACCCAGGCCAGCAGCGCGCCCGCCCGGCCGCGTACGGACGTCGCCGTCACCGTGCAGTTGCTGTGCGCCGCACGCCTGGAGCCCGTACCGCGGGCGCTGCAACTGCCCAAGGGCGACGAGAACCCGCGCCCTGCGGAGTTCGCGAAGGCGCTGCTCGGCCAGTTGCAGCGGCAGCCCTCGCAGCCCGAGCGGGAGGCGGGCTTCAGCACCGCGGTCCCGTCGAGCGTGCAGGTCGCGGCGGCAGCCGCGGGCGACCCGGCCGGCGCGTTGCGGCTGACCCAGGAGCCCGCCGACCTGCCCCCGGAGGCACTCGCCCAGGTGGTCTGCACCTTCGCGCAGACCGCCGCGGTCCGCGGGGCGCGCACGGTGGTGCTCGGCGGCCCGGCCGCGGCGCGGGGCGAGGCGGCGACTGACCGGGGCCGCCTCATGCGCTACGAGTGCGGGACGGACCTGCGGGACCACCCCGCGAGTGCGCAGAGCTCGGGCACGTTGCTGGCCGAGTGAGTGGGGCGGCTGCTGGGTGCGCCGGGGGCTGTGTGGGGTGGCTGAGGTGGGTGGGGGCTCCGTGGGGTGAGGGCTCGGTGGGGTGAGGGCTTGAGGCGTGCCCTTGGCTCGTGTCCTGGGACCGGTTCTGGGTCGGGTAGCCCCCGCTGGGCGTGCTGGCCCGAGTCCGGTGTCTCTGGCTGCGTCAGCCGCGTACGCATCATGCGGCTCCGGCCTGGGCCCTTCCGTACGGGTGGGGGCTGCGACCGGTCGTACGGGCCCTCGGCCGGTCGGGGCGTACGGGACGGGCTGGGTCGGGGTCGGCCCGGACGGGCTCAGCGGGGCGGGTCGGGGTGACCCGGAGGGGTCGGCGGGGTGTTCGTCAGGGACGGTGGGGTGGGGGTCAGGTGAGGTGAGGTGGGGGTGCCGGTCGGGCGAGGGTGTCGGTCGGGTGGGGACGGCGGTCGGGTGGGGAGCGTGAGGGTCGTCACCGTGGGGGGTGCGGAACCGGGATGCCGGGAGGCCGCGTCCTGACTTGCGTGCAGGGACATGGTTCCGGCCGCACGGCCGACATCCGCTTCCGCGTCGCGGGCATCCTCCTCCTCGTGGCGCAGCTCGCCTTCATCGGCTGGGTTTCCCTGCGCCCGCTGACCGCCCCATGGGTGACGGCCGGCAATCTGGAACCGCTGGCGTCGATCCGCGGCGACCTGGAGATCGGCTTCGCCGAGGCCGCCCGCCGCATCGGGCGCGAGCTGCTGCTCTACGCCCCGCTGGGCGTACTGTTCCCGCTGGTCGGGGGCCGGATCGACGCCCACAGATTGGCCTCGCTGGTACGCACCGTATTGGCCAGCGCCCTGATCTCCTGCCTGGTCGAACTGGCGCAGGGCAGCATCGCGGGCCAGGTCGTGGACGTGGACACGGTCCTGATCAACACGGCCGGGGTCGCCCTGGCCCACCTCGCCGTGGTGCCCGCCGTACGCGGCCACCTCCGCCGCAGGGCGGGCCGCGCGCACCCGCCGGCCCCGGCGCGGGAGGACGCGGCCTCGGGGTTGACCCCGACGCTGCCGAGGGTCGGGATCGCACCGTAGACCGAGGCCACCTGCGGCGGGCGCGCCTAGCGTGGAGTCATGGATGGTCCCCGGCCCGGCCGGGGACGTGACCACGACTCACAGGAGGCCCCATGTCCACGCCGCTCGTACGCCGCCAGGACAACAAGATCATTGCCGGTGTCTGTGCGGGACTGGCCGACCGGTTCGGAACATCCGCACGCACCATGCGGCTGATCTTCCTCGCCTCGTGTCTGCTGCCCGGGCCCCAGTTCCTGCTCTACCTCGCCCTGTGGGTGCTCCTACCCGCCGACGACAAGTACCGGCGGCACGCCTGGTGACGCGCGACGAACGCGCGACCGCCGGGGCGGGGCGGGCGTGCTGGGCCGGGCGCCGGGGTACGGCCCGCGCGTGGGACGGGGCCGGCCTCGGTGGGGCGAGGGGCGGCCGTGGTGGGGAAACGCCGATGGGCCGCACCCCCGTCTCCGGTGGTGCGGCCCATCCTGGACTGCGCGGTGCGGCCCGCCCGAACCGTGCACGAGCCGCGCGACTGCCCGTGGCCGGGCCGGGCCCGCCCGGTGTGACCCGGTCGTGGCCCGGCCCTGGTGGTGCGGGGTCAGCCCCCGATCGGCAGCCCGCCGAGCAGCGTCTGCACCGGGTCCTGGCCCTCCGCGGCGCTGGGCTGCGGGAGGGTCTTGGTGTCCTTGGGCAGCGTCTTGACCGCGTTCTTGGCGGGGCCGGTCAGCGGCTCCAGACCGGTACCGGCGGCCGATGCGGTACCGGCGGCGGTGGCGGCGAAGGCGATGCCCACAGCGGCGACGCCGAGGGTCTTGATCGTTCCCTGCTTCATGAGAAATCTTCCCTTGGTACGGGGTTCTTGAGCGGCACTGCAACGTAGCCAGCCGCTCCGACGGCCCGCAAACACCAGACATGAGGCGGGATGTCGGTTGTGCCGGAAGTGATCCACGCCGCCGCAACGCCCCCGCCTGCACCCGGGCCGCAGGACAGCGGTGCAGGTCAGGGCCTAGCCAACGGCGGACTGACGGAACAGCCACTCCGCCTTCAACTCGGCGTAACCGGGCTTGATCACATCATTGATCATCGCCAGACGTTCATCGAAAGGGATGAACGCGGACTTCATCGCATTGACGGTGAACCACTGCATGTCGTCGAGCGTGTACCGGAAGGTCGACACGAGGTGCTCGAACTCGCGGCTCATGCTCGTACCACTCATCAACCTGTTGTCCGTGTTGACCGTGGCCCGGAAGTGCAGCCTGCGCAGCAGACCGATGGGGTGCTCGGCGTACGAAGGGGCCGCGCCGGTCTGGAGGTTGGAGGTGGGGCAGAGCTCCAACGGGATGCGCTTGTCGCGTACGTAGCTGGCGAGCCGACCGAGCTTGACGGTGCCGTCGTCGGCGATCTGGATGTCGTCGATGATCCGCACACCGTGGCCGAGCCGGTCGGCGCCGCACCACTGGAGCGCCTGCCAGATCGACGGCAGTCCGAACGCCTCGCCGGCGTGGATGGTGAAGTGGTTGTTCTCGCGCTTGAGGTACTCGAAGGCGTCCAGGTGGCGGGTGGGCGGGAAGCCCGCTTCGGCGCCCGCGATGTCGAAGCCGACGACGCCCAGGTCGCGGTAGCGGTTGGCGAGTTCGGCGATCTCCAGGGAGCGGGCCGCGTGCCGCATCGCGGTGAGCAGCGCGCCCACCCGGATGCGGTGGCCGGCGGCGCGCGCCCGGCGCTCGCCCTCGCGGAAGCCGTCGTTCACCGCCTCGACCACCTGCTCCAGCGTCAGGCCGCGCTCCAGGTGCTGCTCGGGGGCGTAGCGCACCTCGGCGTAGACGACGCCGTCGGCCGCGAGGTCCTCGGCGCACTCGGCCGCCACCCGGCGCAGCGCGTCAGCGGTCTGCATGACGGCACAGGTGTGCGCGAAGGTCTCCAGGTAGCGTTCGAGCGAACCGGAATCGGCTGCCTCGCGGAACCAGGTGCCCAGCGCGGCGGGTTCGGTCTCGGGCAGGCCCTCGTATCCGATGTCCGCGGTCAGTTCGACGATGGTGGCCGGGCGCAGCCCACCGTCGAGGTGGTCGTGCAGCAGAGCCTTGGGTGCGCGCCGGATCTGCTCCGGGGTCGGTTGCTGGATGTTCTCGCTCGTCATCTGCGCACCATAGCCCCTACGCGCGTAGAACGCCTGGGGTAGCCGCGCGGATAGATACGGAACAGTGACCAGCCCGCGTAGTGGAGTACACCGTTGCTTCTGCCATCGTTCTGACATGGCTCAGCAATCGTTGCCGGAGCGACCGGACCGAAGCGCCCGACTGGGGCGACCCGTGGGGGCGACGGCGGCGGGGAAGACCGCCTGCGGCGTGGTGTTGCTGCTGCCGGACGGCGTGCCAACCGGAACCCGCCGTCCGACCTCGCGTTCGGCCGCCGCGATGTGGTCCCTGGCACACGGGCTGGCCAAGGCCGGCCGGCCCGAGGGGCTGACCGCGCACGTGGTGCGCTACCGCTACCGCGGTTGGAACGGCCCCGCCGCCGATCCCGCCCAGGACGCGGAGTGGGCCGTGGAAGAGGTGGTACGGCGCTACGGGGACGTACCGATCTGTCTGGTCGGGCGGGGCATGGGGGCGCGGGCCGCGCTGTGGGCCGGTGGGCACCCGGCGGTCGGCTCGGTACTCGCGCTGGCGCCGTGGCTGCCGAGCCAGGAGGCGAAGCTCAACCCGGACCCCGTCAAGCACCTGATCGGCCGGCGGGTCCTGGTCGTCCACGGCACCAATGACGCCCACACCCACCCCGAACTCTCCTACCGGCTGGTGGAACGGGCCAAGAAGATCAACAGCGCCGTCTGCCGCTTCGAGGTGCACACCGACGGCCATCGGCTGCACCAGCACCGGCCCGAGGTGTACGCACTCGCCGCCGACTTCGCCCTCGGTTCCCTCTTCGACCAGGACTACGCGCGTCCACTTGCGGATGCACTGGCCGCCCCGCCCCCACTGGGCCTCCGCATGCCCCTGGCAGCAGGCTTCGGCGCCTCGCTCCGCCGATAGCCGGCGCCGAACCCGCTGGCCGCGACCGGCCGCACCCGGCGCGTGGGGTGCACGGGGCGCACTGGGTCCATGGGGTCCATGGGGTGCTGCGCATGGCGTACGGGTTGGCCTGCCCTGCGTACGCGACGCGGCCGGGCCGCTGGGGATGCCCGACCCGCGACACGGCGGGGTGGGGCGTGCTCGGGGTGGGGGCGCGAGGTCTCGGCGGGGTGGTGTGGGGTGGGCGGGAGGGCTGGGGTGGGCCATGGAAGACTTGTGCGCATGCCTCTTCGTCGGCCGGTCCGCCCCACTGGTATCCGCAGTCGTACGCACCGGCGCGGCAGCCGGTCCGCGCTCTCCGGCGCGGCGGCCGGTGCGCTCGCCGCGACCGTGGCGCTCACCGGCTGTAGCAGCACCGACGGTCAGGGCAAGGGCAACGCCGCCTTCACCCGACAGGGCTCCAGTGTCGTCGAGACCGTGGCCAAGGACGGGCGCAGGGCCGCGCCCGAGCTCTCCGGGGTCACCTTGGACGGCAAGCAACTCCGTCTCACCGACTACCGGGGCAAGGTCATCGCGATCAACCTCTGGGCGTCCTGGTGCCCACCATGTCGTGCCGAGACCCCGGAACTGGTGAAGGTCTCCGGCGAGACCCGAAACGACGTCGTCTTCATCGGTCTCAACAGCGACCACGACAAGGACCCGGCCACAAAGTTCGAGAAGGAATTCGGGGTGCGCTACCCGAGTTGGCACGACCCGTCGGGCAAGCTCGCGCTGCGTTTCCCCAAGGGCAGCTTCAATCCACAGGGCATTCCGTCCACCCTGTTCATCGACCGCAACGGCAAGATCGCGGCCCGTGCGCTGAGCCCGATCGGCGAGGACGACCTCCGCAAGGCACTCGCCCCGCTCGTCGCCGAGAAGGTCTGACGCCGGAACTCCGAGCACCGCTCTCACCGCCACCCACGGGTGCGCGCCGCTGGCACGGCTCTGGGTTCTGATACGGATTCGGGTTCCGGCCCGGGCTGGGACCGGGCTTCGGGCTGCGGCTGACGTTCGGACTGGGGCCGAGGCTCGGGCTGCGGCTGGCGTTCGGGCTCGGGTGGGGGCCTGGGGGTGGGCCTGAACGACGGCGCCAAAGGGCGTCCGGGGACCAGGGTTGTGTGCCCCACGGCAGGTGCGGGCCGTACGGCAGCGGTCCACCGGGGCTGTCGGGTCGGCCGGGTTCGTCGGTCCTCGTACGGTGCTGTGCGGCACCGCACCGTGGCGCGGGCGCGGGCGCCCGGAGGGTGTAGGCATGGGCACGGGGTGGGCTCCTTTCGTCGAGAGGGCGGATGGGGTCCCGGTGTGGCGGGTCAGCGGGGGAGGAGTTGGCCGCGGCGGCTCAGCAGGAAGCGTTTGAAGGCCGCTACCGGTGCGGTGTCCACATGGCCGTCGAGCCAGGCCACGCCGATCTCGCGCACCGCGCGCGGCGCCGTGACCGTCAGCTCCACCACGCCGGGCCGTGGGACCGCGGGCGGGGGCAGCAGGGCGACGCCGAGGCCGGCCGCGACCAGGCCGCGCAACGTCTCGGCCTCCTCCCCCTCGAAGGCGACCTTCGGGGTGAACCCGGCCTCGGCGCACACCGCATCGGTGATCCGGCGCAGCCCGTAGCCCGGTTCGAGGGTGACGAAGAGTTCGGCGGACGCCTCGGCGAGGCGGACGCGTTTGCGATGGGCCAGCCGGTGGTCGTCGGGGACGACCAGCCTCAGCTTCTGCTCGTCCAGCCGGCGGGCGACCAGGTCGGGGGCGTCGGGAACGGGTGAGGTCAGACAGAGGTCGAGATCGCCCGCGCGGAGGCGCTCGATCATGGCCTCGCCGTAGTTCTGGACGAGTTGGAAGCGCACCCGCGGGTGGTCGGCCCGGAAGGTCCGCAGCAGACCGGGGACGGTCTCCGAGCCGAGCGTGTGCAGGAAGCCGAAGGCGACCTTGCCGGCGGCCGGGTCGGCGTCGGCGCGAACCGACTCAGCGGCCCGCTCCACCTCGGCCAGCGCCCGCTGTGTCGAGGCGTGGAAGGTGCGCCCGGCCGGGGTGAGCGAGAGCGTGCGGCCGTGCCGGGCGAACAGGGCCACGCCCAGGTCCTGTTCGAGCCGCACCATGGCCCGGCTGAGGGTGGACTGGGGCACGCCGAGTTGCTGTGCGGCCCGGGTGACGTGCTCGTACCTGGCCACGGCCGCGAACTGGACCAGCCTCGGCGCCAGAGCCGCACCCCACGAGGCGGCCAGCGTGCCGGGGCCACCGCTCGGCCCGCCGGCCCGCCTCGGCGCC
>NZ_JBEHZD010000262.1:0-10656 GCF_040240285.1 Streptomyces sp. HSW2009
GTTGACGGGAATATCCCTCTCACGTCGGCACCCCGCCCCTGGGGCGCCGGAATGCAGCGGGGGGGCGGGGGGGCCCCCCCCCCCGGGGCCGGGTCGGCGCGTACGCCGGACGGGGTGGGAGGTTCCGCGGTGGGGTGCGGGGTGTTCGGGGGTGGGGTGCGGTGGCGTGGCCGGTCGGTGCCCCGGGTCGCCGCGGTGCGTGCCGCGCGGCATCGGCCGTGGCGCCGCCGGTCGCGCGGCGGGTACGGGCCCCTGCTCCCGCACGTCCCGCTCGTGTGCCTGCATCCGGCGAGCGTGGCGCAGCGTCGGTGGGTGCACCAAGGTCCGTCACTCGGCCGCGCGCAAAGCCCACTCGTCCGACTGAGAGTCGGCCGCCGCGACGCATCCGGGTTGACCGGTTTCTCCCCGCATGGGCCGTCCCGTACCGAACCGTCCCGGCGACATGACGAGACGACGACGCGGCCTGGTGGCCCGGCGGCGCGGCGGAGCAGCGACGCGACGGCCCCGCCCCCGTCAGAGAATCAGCGAGAGAAGCAGAACCAAGCCGCCCGCCACGACCGAGATGATCGTCTCCATCAGCGACCAGGTCTTGATCGTCTGGCCGACGTCCATGCCGAAGTACTCCTTGACCATCCAGAAGCCGGCGTCGTTGACGTGGCTGAAGAACAGCGAGCCGGCGCCGACCGCGAGTACCAGGAGGGCCTGGTGGGTGGTGGACATGTCGGCGGCCAGCGGGGCGACGAGGCCGGCCGCTGAGATGGTGGCCACCGTGGCGGAGCCGGTGGCGAGGCGGATGCCGACGGCGATCAGCCAGGCGAGCAGCAGCGGCGAGACGTTCCAGTCCTCGGAGAAGTCCAGGATCATCTGGCCGACGCCGATGTCGATCAGGGTCTGCTTGAAGCCCCCACCAGCACCGACGATGAGCAGGATGCCGGCGATGGGCACCAGCGAGGACTCCACCGTGGACGCCAGCCGCTCCCTGCCGAAGCCCGCCGCCCGACCGAGCGTGAACATGGCCACCAGCACGGCGGCGAGCAGCGCGATCAGCGGCGAGCCGATGACGTCGGTGACCCGCTGCACGTGCTGCTGCGGGTCGTCAACCACGATCTCCACCAGCGCCTTGGCCAGCATCAGGACGACCGGGAGCAGCACCGTGGCGACGGTGGCGGCGAAGCTGGGGCGGCGTTCGAGGTCCGCGGAAGGGCGCTGCGGAATGAGCCCCTCCGGCGGTTTGACGTCCACCCAGCGCGCGGCGTAACGGGCGAACAGCGGGCCGGCGACGACGGCGGTCGGGATGCCGACGAGGACGCCGAGGGCGAGCGTGACGCCGAGGTTGGCGTCGATCGCGTCGATGGCGGCGAGCGGTCCCGGGTGCGGCGGCACCAGGCCGTGCATGACGGAGAGGCCGGCGAGGGCCGGGATGCCGATGCGCATCAGGGAGTGGTTGCCGCGCTTGGCGACCAGCAGCACCACCGGGATCAGCAGCACGATGCCGACCTCGAAGAAGAGCGGCAGCCCGATGATGCCGGCGATCAGGACCATCGCCCAGGGCATGGTGCGCCGGTTCGCGCGGGCCAGGATGGTGTCGACGATCTGGTCCGCGCCGCCGGAGTCGGCGAGCAGCTTGCCCAGGATGGCGCCGAGCGCGATGAGGACGCCCACGCCGCCGACCGTGGCGCCGAGCCCCGTCGTGAAGCTGGCGATGGCCTTGTCCAGCGGCGCCGCCGCGACCGCCCCGAGCACCAGCGAACCGATGGTCAGGGAGAGGAAGGCGTGCAGCTTGAACTTGGTGATCAGCAGGACGATGACGGCGATGCCGACCAGGACGGCGCTACCGAGTTGTGCGTGACCCGCCGAGGTGATGGGTTCGGCGGTGTCCGCTGCCAGCATCTCGACGCTGAGAGTGCGCACGGGACGGTTCCTTACGTGTACGGGGTGGGGCGCCGCTGGGCGGAGCGGTCCGGGTCCTGCGGGTCGAGGCGGGCGAGCCCTTCGATCGCGCGTTGCGTGATCACCGCAGGGGCGGGCGTGACGTCGACGGCGACGCCCCGTTCGTCGGCCTGGAGCGGTTCGAGGTCGGCGAACTGCGAATCGAGCAGCGCGCCGGGCATGAAGTGGCCCTTGCGGGCGCGCAGCCGCTCGGCGATCAGCGCGCGGTCGCCGGTGAGGTGGAGGAAGACGATGCCAGGCGCGGCGGCGCGCAGCCGGTCGCGGTAGCTGCGCTTGAGTGCCGAGCAGCTCACGACGCCGCCCCGCCGGTGCTGGCCGTGGGCCCAGGCGCCGATGGCGTCCAGCCAGGGCGCCCGGTCGGCGTCGTCGAGCGGGGTGCCGGCCGACATCTTGGCGATGTTCCGTGCCGGGTGGAAGTCGTCGGCCTCGGCGTACGGGACGTCGAGGAGCGCGGCCAGCGACTCGCCGACGGTGGACTTGCCCGTTCCGGACACGCCCATGACGACCACGACGTGGGCAGTTTGCATGGACAACCTCGCTGTCTTCATCGACCTCGACGACGCCCCATACCTTCACGTATAGGTACGACGTATTCAAGTGTCTGTGACTTAAAAGTCATACTTAATCGCCGCCGGGGTGCCCCGTACGCTGAGCCCCATGGGAATCGAGGGGCAGCGGCTGGAGGGGCGGGGGCTGCACGCCCGCGTCTTGGCGTCGCTCGGGCCGGCGATCACCGCGGGTGAGTACCCGCCGGGGACGGTGTTGCGCACGGACGAGCTCGAACGGCGCTTCGCGGTGTCCCGCACCGTGATCCGCGAGGCGGTGCGGGTGCTGGAGTCCATGGACCTGGTGGCGTCCCGGCGCCGGGTCGGCGTCACGGTCCGCCCCCGTCACGAGTGGAACGTCTTCGCCCCACAGGTGATCCGCTGGCGGCTGGCCGGCAGCGACCGGCCGCGGCAGCTCCGCTCCCTCACGGTGCTGCGCTCGGCCGTCGAACCGGTCGCGGCCGGACTCGCCGCGACCCTGGCCACCCCCGAGCAGTGCGCCGAACTCACCGAGCACGCGCTGGGCATGGTGGCCACCTCACGCGGCCAGCAGCTCGCTGCGTATCTGGTGCATGACATGGCCTTTCACCGCACGGTGCTGAACGCGTCGGGCAACGAGATGTTCGCCCGGCTCGGCGACGTGGTCGCCGAGGTGCTGGCCGGAAGGACCGAGCACCACATCATGTTCCCCGACCCCGACCCGGCGGCGGTCACCTTGCACGTACGCGTCGCCGAGGCGATCCGCGAACGGGACGCGGCCCGCGCCGAGGCACTGACCCGGGAGATCACGACGGGCGCGATGGCCGAACTTGATGTGTTGGATGTGCCGGAGGTGCCTGACGTGCCGGACGGGCTCGATGCGCCTGGCGTTGCTCGTATTTCTGGCGCGCCTGGTGTGCCTGGCGTATCTGACGATCCCGATGCGGCCGACACGTCCGATGCGTCGGGCGTGTCCGATGCGCCTGGCGTGCTGGACCTGCCGGCGCCGTAGGGCGGGGCGGAGGGGCTGCGCGGGGCGCGGGGCGGCGATGTCGCGCCTGGTGGGATGCGCGCGGCGAGCGGGGCGCGCTCGCCGGGGGCGCGCGGCGGGCCGGCCGGAGTGTTGCGCCCCGCGGACCACGGCGGGCGCCCCCGTGCGCTGCGCGTCCGGGGCGCCCGTCCCATCCGGCTACAGCCAGTCCAGCGGCGTCACCTCGGGGACCCAGGCCAGTACGTCGCACCAGTCGGTGAGCCGGCCGCCGGTCAGGTGGTAGTCCGCGTCGCGGGCGGCCTCGTAGAACGGACCGATGAGGCGCACGGTGGCCGGGGCGTCGAACCAGCCGTGCACCGCCACCGGTTGCGGCGCGCGCAGGTCCAGCAGGTACGCGTCGGGGCGGGCGGTGCTGAGGACCGCATCGGCGAGGGCGGGCGACGGCGGCGCGACGGTGTGGACGGCCCGGCCGTGCCCGAACATCAGGCCCACCGAGGCGTAGCCGGCGCCGAAGTGTCGGCGCAGCGCGCCGCCCTCGTTCCAGCGGGTGGCGGGCGAGTCCGGCGCCGGCGGAAAGGAGGCGGTGAGCGGCGCGCCGACCGCGGTGTGACCGAGCCCGCTCCAAAAGATGATCTTGTGGCCGGTGTGATGGTGCCACCAGATGACGTTCTCGGCCATGAGCGGAAGGGTCCCGTCCGGGCCGCCGACGGCGTCCGCGTCGGTGGTGCCGGTGCGGCTGGAACCGGTCGGTTCGTCTGCGGTCGGTTCGTCTGCGGTCGGTCCGGACCCGGTCGCTCCGTCCCCTGCTGGCCCGTCGCCGGCCGGTCGGCCTCCGGTCAGTCCTTCGCGCCCGTGGTACGCGTAGAAGCCCTCGATCACGCGCGCCTGGCGCAGCGCGAGCGCCTGCTCGGGGCCGGCGGGCAGGCTCGCCACCCGCTCCCTGGCGCGTCGCGCCCGCGCGTACACGGGGCGTTGGTCCGGCAGGTCGACGTACCAGCGGACGTGTTCGGCGACCGGCCCAGGCGGGCGCAGCCCGGCGTACAGGTCACGGAGTTCGGCCAGGTGCTCGGGGGCGGTGGCGGCGACGTGGTCGAGCACCGCGTCATAGGTGTGCGCCTGCACGGCCCCGTGGTCCAGGCCCACGATGCGCACCGGGTCGTCGGGGTGGCGCTGGTTGTGGGCGCGTATCCAGAGCAGTACGGCCAGGAACTCGGCGCTGCGGTGCGGGGCCCAGGCGTCGGCGAGCAGGTCCCGCGGGTCGACGGGGCCGGGCGCTTCGCGGCCTGGCACGGGGGCGCCGGTGACGTACGCGTCGTACTGCTGCCCCTTCGACCAGTCCTCGTCCAGGGCCAGCGAGCGGAAGCCCCGTTCGGTCACCAGGTGCCGGATCAGTTGGTGGGCCAGCGTGGTCAGTTCGGCGGCCCCGCGGGTGGCGGCGCCGATGCCGACGACCTGTGCCGAACCGACGGCGGCGGTCAACGGCGCGAGGTGGTGCAGCGGGGCGCGGGCGCCGAGGTCGGTGAGCGGGTGGGCATGGCTGGCGATCCAGTGCCGTACGGCTGCGGCGGCCGAACCGCCGTCGTCGACGTCCGCCGCCCGGGCCGTGCGCCCGCCCGGGGGCTGTGGCCCCGGCGCGTCGGCCGGGGCCGGCCGCGAACCGGCCGCCAGCCCGGCTCTCGGGCCTGTGGCGGGGCCGGCGGCCTGGCCTGCGGCGGCCGATGCGGGGCCGGGCGCGGGCTCGGACGGATCGGTGGGCGCGTGCATGGCGTGCTCCTCGGTAGCGGCGGTGGGCCGAGCCGGCCGCCGGGGCCCCCCCCCCCCCGGCCCCCCCCCCCGGGCCCCGCCCCCCCCGCGCCGGGGCGGGGGGGGGGGCCGCGCCGGCCGACGGGCCGCCCGCGCCGCGGACGAGCCCGCCGTGCCCAGGCCCAGACGTCCGGTCCTGCGGTGGAACGACGTGCGTACGCCCCCAGCCTCCGGCCTCAACCTCGGTTCAGGTCAAGGGGGCCTCGGCGGTGGGAGGCGCCGCGGGGCGGGGCCGAGTGGGCCCTGGCGGGGGCCGGGCGAGGGGGTCGGCGCGGCCCGTACACCGGTCCGCGGCGTGCGTCTGTGCAGGTGGCGGGCCGATGCACCGGTGGGGGGCGGCGGGCCCGGGCACCGGGTCGGAGCGTGAGCAGGGGCACACTGGCCGCCGTGATCCACCGCATGCCGCGGGTCACCGCCACGGACCGCCGACCGTCCTACGGTGATCGGCCCCGGTCAACTGACGGCCGTTCCTGATCAGTCGGCGGCGACACCTGCGGTGGCAGTGGGCGCCGCGTGGGCAGCAGGCGGCGAGCGATGAGGCAGCGAGCCGCTCCCCGCGCGGAAGCTGGCCCGCCCCGCGCGGAGGCTGGCTCGCCCCGCGCGGAGGCTGGCCCCCCACGCCCATCCCGCCCCGCACCCGTCCCGCTCCGCGCCCGTACGTACGCGTCCGTGCGGCCCGCCGCCGCAAACCCCTAGCCGATGCCGAAGAGCGGAAGACACGGCTCCAGGCCGCTGATGGTGATCGGCAGGTCCCGCGGCGGGCGCCAGTCGGTGTGGGAGAGGCGGAGGCGTTGCAGCGTCGCCGGGCGGCCTCGGGAGACGACGCGCTGCACGCCGTCCGGCTGGTAGCCGAGCTTGTGGGAGACCCGTTGGGAGTCGGCGTTGTCGGTGAACGCGGCGGACACCGCCTCGCGGGCGCCGAGCGCGGTGAAGGCGAAGTGCAGCACGGCGGCGCGCATTTCGGTGCCCACGCCCCGGCCGTGGTGGCGCAGCCCGAGCCAGGAGCCGGTGCTCACGGTGCGCAGCACGCCGAAGTCCCGCGCCGACAACTCCTGCATGCCCAGCGGCCGGCCCGCCTCGAACACGGTGAGACCGAGGCTCCAGTCCGCGGGGCTCCACTCGCCCCGGCTCCGCCAGTGGTGTTGGACCACCGAACGCGCGCGCTCGGCCGCGGGGACGTCGGTCCACTCCACCGTGAACGGCATCCGGTCCGGGGCGTGCACGCCATCGGCGGCGAGGTCGGCCAGCGCGGCCAGGTCCGCGTCGTCAGGAAGCCGCAGTTCCAGGCGCGGCGTCGTGATCCGCAGCCCGACCAGCGGCCAGTGCGTGGTCAACATGGCTCATTGTGGCCCCGCCGAGCGACCGCCGGCACCCGGATTTTCCCGACCCGTCCGGGCTCGCCACGTCCCCCGCCCACCCCACGAAGACGCGCCAAGGTGCGGGCGCGGAGGTTCGGCCCCGGGCGACCAAGGGCATAGGTGGAAGGGGAAAATCGCTGTGCTGTGATCGCCGTGATGTGGGGGGCAAGAGATGCGCCGGATATCCGGACCCGTGCTGCGGGGTGCGCTCGCCGCGCTTGCCGCAGCGGCCGTGGTCACGGCCGCAACGGGGTGCGAGCCGGAGACCATACGGGCCGACGGCACGCGGAGCCCATCCGCCACCGAGCACCGCGAGTCGCCCCCGCCGCACAAGCACCGCGAACACCGCACGCCGAAGCGCACCCACGCGGCCCCCGAGCCGGCGCGCACCACCCCCCGTACGCACCGCCCCAGTCCGCCGCCCCGCACCCATCGCCCCACGCCACCCGCGCACCGCACCTGGCCCACACGCCCCGCCAATCCGGTGCAGCCACCGGTGCTCGCGGCCGGAGCCAGCGGCGCGAAGGTGCGAGAACTCCAGGCCCGACTGCGCCAGTTGGGCCATTTCCACACCCAGCCGACCGGCTATTACGGGACGGTGACCAGCCGTGCGGTCGCCGCCTTCCAGCGCGGCTACGGCCGGCCGGTGACCGGCGTTCTGGACACCAAGTCCTGGTCCAAGCTGCGTGACTTGACGGACAAGCCGAGCCGGGCCGCGCTGTACCCGCCGACGACCCGCCCGGTCGCCAAGCCGGACGCGCGCTGTATGACCGGCCGGACGCTGTGTATCAGCAAGTCGAGCCGGACGCTGTCGTGGATGATCAACGGCGAGGTGGTCGCGTCCATGGACGTGCGTTTCGGCTCGCAGTACACGCCAACGCGCGAGGGCACGTTCAAGGTCGACTTCAAGAGCCGTGACCACGTCTCGACGATCTACGACTCCCCGATGCCGTACGCGATGTTCTTCAGCGGCGGCCAGGCCGTGCACTATTCGTCGGACTTCGCTGCCCGCGGCTACAACGGTGCCTCGCACGGCTGCGTCAACGTCCGCGACAAGAAGAAGATCGCGGCCGTCTTCGACCAGGTCAAGGCGGGCGACAAGGTCGTCGTCTACCGCTAGCCGCCGGCGCGCAGCGCGCGCCGGCCCTTGCGGCTCGGGAACTGCCGCGGCCGGCAACGATCGCTCTCCCCCGGCCTGCGCCGGAGCCTCATCAGCGGGCTCCAGCATGAAGAGAGGGAGCGGGTGTGCGTGGCCGCGGGTGCGGGCACGCACTCGGGCGCGTATCGGGGCTCGTGGGGAGGCGCGCACGCGGGCGCCAACAGCGCGGCAGGGCGGGGGCGCGGACCCGCCGCCAGCGCAGCCCCGTCGCCGCCGGCGGTGCAGAACCGTCGCCGCCGGCGCAGACTCGCCGCCATCGCCGCCGGTGCAGACCCGCTGACCGCCGCCGTACGCGGCACGAGCCCGGCGCGCGCCGCCAACATCCGAGGCGAGACTGACGGGGACTCTGTGGGGCCGTAGCCGTGCAGCGCCGTGCCGTGTCAGGCAACGAGGGCAGGGCGAAAGAAGAGGGGGGGCGGGCGGGGCCGGGGGAACGTGCCCCACCCGCGCCGAGTGCGCGTAGCCGCAGGTACGGGGGGAACCCCGGCTTGCGCGCGGCCGATGACCAGTCGGCCCGCTCCGTACAGCGCCGTGAAGCGAGAAAACGTCACACCTCATCGGTTCTGAGCGACGCACATCACCTTACGCTGCACATTTTGCTGGATTATGTCCGAGTTCTCGGGGCTGTTAGTTGGCCCGCGCGCCCCGCCAACGCTCCGATGTCGGCATGAACATTCAGTGACCCGTGGTGGGACTCGGCGTGCCGCTCGGGGCGGCGGAGGGCTTCTCGGTGGCCGATTCCGAGGGGGACGGGCCGCCCGTGGCGGGGGGCCTGTTGCCCTCTCCCTCTCCGGGACCGCCGGGGCCACCGCCGTGGCCGCCCGCATCACCGTCGTGGTCGCCGCCGCCCGGCTCGGCACCGCCGTGGTCGCTGCCACCACCACCGCCGCCCCCTCCGCCACCACCACCGCCGTTGGCGCCACCGCTGAGGCCGCCGCTGACCCCACCCGTGCCCGGGTGGGAGTCGGTGCCCTCGGCGATGAGGTCGGCGCAGAACTTGCGTACGGCACCGGCTCCGCCGGCCGATCGCTCCAGGGTGAGCAGGGTCTCCTGGTCGAGACCGGCGTCATGGCCGTTCTTCTGCGCGACATAGTCCCGGCACACCGCGATCGCCCACCGCTTCCTGGTGGGGTCGGGCTTCCACCGCGGCGGCTGATGGCTGGGGCGGCCACCTGGCCGAGTGACCGGCGGGCGGTGGCCCTCTGCCCAGCCGTCCGCCCAGCCGCCGGTCGGGCTGGCGTCGCCCTCCCGGCTCGGTTCGTCGCTGGGGTGGGACGAGGCCGAACCGGCGGGCTCGGACTCACCACCGCGCGCGGTGGCCGAGGGATTCGGGCTGCCCGTCGACGTGCTACCCGCGTCACTCATTTTCGGTTGGGGCAGGGCACCCTGCGGCGTCTCGGCGGCCGTCATGCTGGGGGCCGGCGCAGGCCGCATACCGCCCCGGAAGGGGGTCGCCAACACTCCGGTGCCGGCCGCGACGGCCACGCTGCCGAGGGCGCAGCCGACCAGGGCCGCGGCGAGCCCGGCGCGCAGCGGCCGGCGCACCGACAACGTTCTCCCGCGGGTGGGCTTGCCCTTGCGGCCAGGTCCGGCGTCCGCACGGTTCGGCGCGGCGGTCGCCGGGGGCCCGGTGGTACGTCTGCCGCGCGCCGTGGTGAGAGGCGTACGGGGTTGCCCGACCCCGCCACGCGCGCCCGCGTCGACGCCGGTGGTCGCGGGTTCGCGCGCCGGCGCGTCCGCCCCGCCGGCCCCGGCTGAACGGCTGGCCTCGGGTGGACGGCTGGCCCCGTCGTGGGCACTGTGCGCGCCCTGACCGCGCAGCGGATCGGTGTCTCGACCGGCGCGCCGGGCCTCACGTGCGCCCGCGGTCGAGCCGGCAGTCGGTGCAGGGCTGGACTCGCCGGGAGCGCGCCCCAAAGTCTCGGAGGTCCGGGCGCCGTCGTGACCCGGCGACGGACAGCCGGAGGCGGCGTCGGAAGCCACGGCGCCGAGCGGGCCGGCCAGGGACGCGGCAGGGGCCGCCCGGGCCGCGCGGAAGGCGGCGACCGCCGCTTCCTCGCCGGGGAGCGGGTCGCTCTCGCCAGTGGGACGGGCCAGCGGCCCGATGGCGTCCTCGGCCACGGCCGCGAGCACGGCCGCAAGCCGTTGCTCCATCACGACCCGACCCGCTTCCGGCCCGGCGGAAGCAGCACGGCCACCGGCGCCGCCCGTCGCGCCGCGGCCGTAGGGAACACGCGCCCCGTGATGCCAGCCGCCACTACGGGTGGCACGGGAAACACCCGGAGCGGCAGGGGCGTCGAACGCGCCGGGGGCGGGCGGGCGCGCCAGACCTGAGGATTGATCATCTTCCGCTTGGCCGGCGTTCATGGCCGGGTCCGCTTCCTCGCCCACGGCCCGTACACCCGCGTCGGACGAGTCTTCTGAGCCCGCGTTGGCGATTCGTTCCGCCAGGCTCCGCCCCAGGTCAGCAGGGGTCTTATCGGGTGCGGGAGGGGTGGTGTGCGCGGCGTTGAACGCGCTGTGGCCCTGCACCGGAGTGCCGCTGAGCAACCGCTCTGCGGCGTCGTCATCCAGCCAGCCGTACTGGTGCTTGTCGGCCATCACATGTCCCTCTGCGTCCGCGGGCACGAATCCGTCACACTCGCGGACGTCGCCGCGCCGCTACGCCCCAGGCGCTGCGTCGTGACCGCTTCCCCCGCCGCGTCCGCCCCCACCTCGGCCGGCATCCCCTCCCTGCCCGTCAGCGCCGGCGCCCCCGGTCGTACGGCGGACGGCGCCCCCCGGCGCGGTAGCGGGGCCGGCTCCCGCCCCCGCCTGGTCCCCCCCAGGGCTGGCTCGTATAAACAAAACCGAGCCCCCCCCCCGGCCGCC